>NZ_NHSG01000113.1:0-21005 GCF_020024005.1 Streptomyces purpurogeneiscleroticus | reverse complement strand
CCCCCCACACGGCGGGGCGCAGCGGACACCCACCCCCACAGCCGCTGCGCCCCGCGCTTCCGCTTGTCCCGCACCGCACCGATCTGGCGCCGCTTTCCGCCGTTGCGTCGCATTCCGCTGTGTAATGGCGGGAAACATTCGTGGCCGGGAGTCCGGAGGCAGCCATGGCAGCGGCAGGACGCGGTGGTCGGCGCGGCGGACGCCCCACGCTCGAGGAGGTGGCGGCGCGGGCCGGCGTCGGCCGGGGCACCGTCTCCCGGGTCGTCAACGGCTCGCCCCGGGTGAGCCCCCGCACGCGCGCCGCCGTCGAGCGCGCCATCGCCGAGCTGCAGTACGTACCGCACGGCGCGGCCCGCGCGCTGGCCGCCGACCGGACCGACGCCGTCGCCCTGGTCATCCCGGAGCCGGAGACCCGGCTGTTCGCCGAGCCGTACTTCTCCGGGATCATCCGCGGGGTCGGCGCCGGGCTCGCCGACACCGATCTCCAGCTGCTGCTGATCCTGGTCCGCACGCCCAAGGAGCGGGAGCGGCTGGGCCAGTACCTCGCCGCGCACCGCGTGGACGGCGTGCTGCTGGTCTCCGTGCACGCCGACGACCCGCTGCCCGACCTGCTGTCCCGGCTGGAGCTGCCCGCGGTGCTCAGCGGCCGCCGCTCCGCCCGCGAGACCGTGCCGTACGTCGACTCCGACAACACCGGCGGCGCCCGGGCCGCGGCGCGGCACCTCCTGGACCGCGGCCGGCGGACGATCGCCACGATCGCCGGGCCGCCGGACATGTACGCGGCGCAGTGCCGGCTGGCCGGCTACCGGCAGGCGCTGGAGGACACCGGGCACGACCCGGACGAGGCGCTGATCGTCCCGGCGGACTTCACCGAGGACGGCGGGCGGCGGGCGATGGCCACGCTGCTGGACCGCCGCCCGGACGTGGACGCGGTCTTCGCGGCCTCGGACGTGATGGCGGCCGGGGCGCTGGCGGTACTGCGGGAACGCGGGCGCCGGGTCCCGGAGGACGTGGCGCTGGTCGGGTTCGACGACTCGGCCGTCGCGCGCCATCTGGACCCGCCGCTGAGCAGCGTGCGGCAGCCGATCGAGGAGATGGGCCGGGCGATGGCCCGGGTCCTGGTCGAGGAGATCGCCGAACGCTCCCGCGAGCGCCCGCAGCTGGTCCTGCCGACGGAACTGGTGGTACGCGCCTCCTCCTGAGCGTCCGCCCGTACCTGACCGGCCGTCACGCCCCGCCGCGCACGCTCTCCCGGAAGGCGATCGGCGTGACACCCGCCCGGTGCAGGAAGTACTTGCTGAAGTTCGTCGCGTCCTCGAAGCCGAGGCGGCGGGCGATCCGCGCTGCCGGGAGATCGCCGTGCGCGAGCAGCCGCTTGGCCTCCAGCACCACCCTGCGGTCGATGAACTCCTTGGCGCCGACCCCGGCGGCGGCCTCCGCGGCGCGGGAGAGCGTACGCGGCGAATAGCCCAGCGCCCGGGCGTAGTCCGCGACCCGGCGGCTGACCGCGAAGTCCCGCTCGACGGCCTCCCGGAAGCGCAGGAACGTCGCCGTCGCCGCGCAGTCACCGGCGTACTCCGCCGGGTCCCGCACCAGATGCGCGGCGCGCAGCACCAGTACCGACAGCAGGTGCCGCAGCACTTCGAGGTGCGCCTCCAGCGGCAGCCCGCACAGCGCGCCGAACTCGCGGTGCAGATGGTCCAGCGCCGCCCGCGCGGCTTCCCCGGCCGCGCCCTCCGGATGCCGCACGGCCGGGCCGTACCAGTCCTCCAGGCGGGCCGCGGCGGCCGTCGCCGGATCGAGGAAGCCGGACTCGAAGAGCACGAGGACGCCCTCGGCCGCCGACAGGTCCCCGAAGTGCTGCACCTGACCGGGCCGTACCCACAGCCAGTCGCCCGGCGTCACCTCGTAGCCGCGGAAGTCGACGGTGTGGGAGAGCCGGCCCGCGTCCAGCGCGAGGAGGTGGTGGAAGCCGGGGCGGTGCGGGACGGCCAGCGCGCAGGCGTCGGCCCGCGCGCGCAGCTCGGCGAGCGTCATGACCTCCACACCCGCGGGCCGCCCGGCGGGCGCCGAGAAGGCGACCTCCGGGATCTGTTCTTGTCGCTTTTCCACCATCGCTCGTCCCGCACCTACCCCGAGATCCTTTGTTCTTACCCCTAGCGTAGAAGACGGCCGAGCGGCCGCTGGCAGAAAAAAGCAATGAGTAGGAGCACCCCATGTCCAAGATCGCCCTCTTCGGTGCCAACGGCACCATCGGCAGCCGTGTCCTCGACGAGGCCCTGGCGCGCGGCCACGAGGTCACCGCGGTGGTCCGGGACCCCGCGAAGATCACCAAGACCCACCCGAACCTCACCGTGACCACCGGCGACGTCCTGGACCCGGCCGCCGTCTCCGTGGCCGCCGCGGGCCAGGACGTCCTGGTCAGCGCGGTCGGCGGCGGTGACGGGCCCGGCCACCTCGCCACGATCAAGCCCTCGGCCGAGTCCCTGGTGGCCGGCCTGCGGAAGCTGGGTGACGGGGCGCCGCGGTTGATCGCGGTCGGCGGCGCGGGCTCGCTGCGCACGCCCGACGGCAAGCAGGTCTGGGACGCGGAGGGGCTGCCGGAGTTCCTGCTGCAGATCATGCACGCGCACGGCGACGCGCTGGAGTACTTCCGCACCGTCACCGACGTGCGCTGGACCAGCCTCAGCCCGGCGGCCCTGATCGAGCCCGGTACGCGTACCGGCAGCTACCGCACCGCCACCGAGGACCTGGTCGCCGCGGCGGACGGCACCAGCCGGATATCCACCGAGGACTACGCGGTCGCCCTCCTCGACGAGATCGAGCGGCCCCGCCACATCGGCGAGCGCTTCACCGTCGGCTACTGAGCACAGCCGCTACTGAGCACAGCCGGCCGCTGAGAACACCGGCCCCGGACACGACGAAGGCCCGGTCTGCTTCCGCAGACCGGGCCTTCACCGTTGGGGTGAGTAACGGGACTTGAACCCGCGACATCCTGGACCACAACCAGGTGCTCTACCAGCTGAGCTATACCCACCATGACCGGTGCTGTGTGGTGACTTGTTCCCCACCGGCTGAAGAAAAGTGTACAGGGTCCGAAGGGGTGCTCGCTCCCGGCTTTCCCCCCAGCCGGGAGCGAGCTGCGTCACTCTCCTGCCGGCTGCTTCTCCGCAGGCAGGACGTGCTTGGCCGCGATCGCCTTCGCGGTGTCGGAGTCGGGCCCCGGCTGCGGTACGAAGACCGCCTCCCGGTAGTACCGCAACTCCGCGATCGACTCACGGATGTCGGCGAGCGCCCGGTGGTTGCCGTTCTTCTCCGGGCTGTTGAAGTACGCCCTCGGGTACCAGCGCCGGGCCAGCTCCTTCACCGACGAGACATCGACGATCCGGTAGTGGAGATAGTTCTCCAGCTCCGGCATGTCGCGCAGCAGGAAGCCGCGGTCGGTGCCGACGGAGTTGCCGCACAGCGGGGCCTTGCCCGGCTCCGGTACGTGACTCTTGATGTAGTCCATGACCTGCCGCTCGGCGTCGGCGAGGGTCGTCCCGCCGTCCAGCTCCGCCAGCAGTCCCGAGGCGGTGTGCATCTCGCGCACCACCTCGGGCATGGTCTCCAGGGCCTCGGCGGGGGGACGGATGACAATGTCCACCCCCTCGCCGAGGATGTTCAGCTCCGAGTCGGTGACCAGTGCGGCCACCTCGATGAGCGCGTCGTTCGCCAGCGAGAGCCCCGTCATCTCGCAGTCGATCCACACCATGCGATCGTTCATGCGTCTCACCCTACGGGGCGCTCCCGCTGGCTGGGCAGCACCGGGCGTCCGGTGGAGCGGCCGACGGCGGGCTCGCCGAGCCGGGACGCGTAGGCGTCCGACTCCGGTTTGCCCGGTTCGTGCGCACCGAACGGAGCGCCCTGACCCGGTACCTGGGCGTGGGCCCCGAAGCGCTCGGCCGCCGGGGTTCCCGTGCGGTCCAGGCGCTCCGGCCGTTCGGACGGACGGACCGCGGACCCTGGTGGCTCCCCGGTGCCGTTCTGTGGCCGCCGGGCGCGGTAGGCCGCCCGGTAGGCCGCGGGGGAGGACCCCAGCTGCCGCCGGAAATGACCACGCAGAGCGACGGGGGAGCGGAAGCCGCAGCGGCCCGCCACCTCGTCCACCGAGTAGTCGGATGTCTCCAGCAGCCGCTGTGCCTGCAGTACGCGCTGAGTGATCAGCCACTGCAGGGGAGCGCTCCCAGTAAGTGAGCGGAACCGGCGGTCGAACGTCCGGCGGCTCATGTAAGCGCGCGCGGCGAGCGTCTCCACGTCGAACTGCTCGTGGAGATGCTCCAGCGCCCAGGCGACGACCTCGGCCAGCGGGTCGGCGCCGATCTCCTCTGGTAATGACCTGTCGAGGTAGCGCTGGTGCCCCAACTCCGACGCGGTGCGCCGGGGCGGCACGACCAGCCGGCGGGCGAGCGCGTTGGCCGCGTCGGCGCCGTGGTCGGTCCGCACGATGTGGAGGCACAGATCGATACCCGCGGCCGTGCCGGCCGACGTCAGCACATCGCCGTCGTCGACGAACAGTTCGCGGGGATCGACATGGACGGACGGGTAACGCTTCGCGAGCGTCGGTGCGTACATCCAGTGTGTGGTCGCCGGACGGCCGTCCAGCAGCCCTGCGGCCGCCAGCACGAACGCGCCCGTGCACAGCCCGACGATGCGGGCCCCTTCTTCGTGCGCGCGCCGGAGTGCGTCCAGCGCGGCAGGTGGTGGCGCCTGGGTGATCGAACGCCAGGCGGGCACCACGACGGTACCTGCCCGGGAGATCGCTTCCAGGCCGTATGGAGCGGAAAGCTCCAGTCCGCCAGTCGTGCGCAAAGGCGCATCTTCGCCCGCGCACACAAGCAACCGGTACCTCGGCACGCCCGCGTCCTGGCGGTCGATGCCAAATACCGAGAGCGGAATGGAGCTCTCGAAAATGGGGCCGCCACTGAAGAGGAGCACCGCGACTACTTCGCGGCGTCGTCGGGCGGCGAGCTTGCGTGCGGCATCTGGTACGGCAGCGGAGTCCTGGCTCATGGCACTAAGCCCCCCTCGGTCGTCTCGCCCTCTCGGTCCTGCACTGTTCCCCCGCCGTGATTGCCAAGATCGAATCTACTGTGTCCCGTGAGGATGGAGTGCCAAGTTCACCACCTGCTGGTAAGTCGATATGGCAACTTGGCGCGAAGCATTCGATCACGAAGCGTTCCACTCGTGCGCCCCGCTGGGAAGTACGCGTCCTGCCCCTGCCCGCCCGTCGTAGGGCACAACCACGCCGTGCGGTCCTTTCCGGCCTGTTCAAAGGCCGGTTGCGGGTCGCTTTTGCCAAGGGATGTGACCGGGGTCGAAGTTGGCTGAAAAGGGTCGCGAGCACTCGTGCGAGCACCGCCGGAGTCGCGCGTAAGCGCCTCAATCCCCCGGCGTGCGCCCCCCTCCGTGGCGTCCGCCCCGGTGCGCCCCCAGGCCCGTTCTGCCGTGCCGTCCGCGGTGCACGGAGGCCCGCTCCACGGCCAGCCGGGCGGCGGTCCGCTCCGACTGCCGCAGCAGCGCCCGGCAGGCGCACGTGACCGCAGCGAGGCCGATGGCGGTGCCGACGGCGCCGACGGGCGACGAGCCGCACACGAGGAGGACAAGCGGAACGAGCGCGCAGCTGAACGCGCCCCAGCGGACGACGTCGCTCACGGGGTCCGTCGGCGGGTGCGGCGTACCGGGCAAGGGGGGCTCCTTCCGAGTGCTCCACGCCGACCGCGCGGACCACTGGAACAACGCGGCCGGCCACGGGGAGTCACCACGAGGGGTACGGACGGAGCAGAGGAGGCTGTACTGGAGCAGAGGCGTCCGTATCGGATCCGGGGCGTCCGTATGTAAGGGCGGCGGGCCATTGCCAACGGCGCGACGCTCCGGCATGCTCCGGGGAACGTTCGGGGGCGCTGTCCGGTCAAAAGGGACAACCGCCGTTTACGGAGGCCCTGGGCAGGGGAGGAGTGGCGCCGTACTCTTGGGGTAAGGGGTTGGGAAGATGATTCCCGGCCGTATTGTTCGGCATTGAACCATCACCGTCGCCCCGCTCTCCGCCCAGCTCAGTCAACTGCCCGAACAAGTCAATCGCCGTTCCCCTCCGCCCCTGGGCACGAGGGCTCCCCTTCGCCGAGACACTCATGGCCGGTCACGAATTCCCCGAACCCGCGGACCGCAAGCAGGTCGCCGATCCGATGGCGGACCTCGAAGCGGCGGAACAGTCACGCCACTCCTGCGACCCCGCCTTCCAGCACGGTGTGGTGGTGGGCTTCGACGGCTCGGTGTCCAGTGAACGGGCCCTGGCCTACGCCATCGGCATGGCCCGGCGCTCCGGCTCCGGTCTGATCATCGTGCATGTCGCCAACCGGCTCCCGACGACGGTGTGGGCGGGCTGCGAGCCGCCGGTCTTCGTCGACGTCCCCGACCACCGCACGGAGGTCCTGGGGCTGGAGCTGGCCTGCGCCGACCATCTCTCCGAGCTCTCCTGGATCCTGGTCGAGCGGGGCGGCGACATCTGTCACGAACTGGAAGAGGTCGGCCGGGAGTACGCGGCCGACGCGATCGTGGTCGGCTCGACGCACGGCATCGTCGGACGGATCTTCGGCTCGGTCGCCGGGCGGCTGGCGCGGCGCGCGCAGCGGCCGGTGATCGTCGTGCCGTAACGGCCGGCGGCTCTCCTCCTCCGTACGTATCCGGCCTCATCCCCCGTCCACCGTATGACGTCACTTCGGCATGACGGGGCGTCATACCCTGGTCGTAGTCGACAAATCTACTGACTCGTAGAGGTGGGTTGCGCGCCGGTGAGGGGTACAAACCTTCACACGGCGTGCTGCCGCCCGGGTGTGACGGTTCCCGGGGAGGCGGCATCACTGCCGGCGTTAGGGCGACGCCGGCACCGGAGAGGCGGAGCCTCGCACGTATGGTGGCGCGCGCGAGGCTCCGCCTCTTTATGTCCCTTTTTGCGGTTACTCCACGGTCACGGACTTGGCGAGGTTGCGGGGCTTGTCGATGTCGCGGCCGAGGGACAGGGCCGTGTGGTACGCGAGGAGTTGGAGCGGGATGCCCATGAGGATGGGGTCGAGCTCGGGCTCGTTCTTCGGTACCACGATCGTGTGGTCCGCCTTTTCCTGCTCGGCGTGCGCGACGGCGAGGATGCGGCCGCTGCGGGCCTTGATCTCCTCCAGTGCCGCGCGGTTCTTCTCCAGCAGGTCGTCGTCCGGGACGATCGCGACCGTCGGCATCGCCGGCTCGATGAGCGCCAGCGGGCCGTGCTTCAGCTCGGAGGCCGGGTACGCCTCGGCGTGGATGTAGGAGACCTCCTTGAGCTTCAAGGACGCCTCGCGCGCCACCGGATAGCCGCGGACCCGCCCGATGAACATCATCGACTTCGCATCCGCATACAGTTCGGCGAGCTTCTTGATCTCGGCTTCGCCGGCCAGGATCTCGGTGATCTGCTCCGGCAGCCGGCGCAGCCCGTCGATGATCCGCTTGCCGTCCGCCACGGACAGGTCGCGGATGCGGCCGAGGTGCAGCGCGAGCAGCGCGAAGGAGACCACCATGTTGGTGAAGCACTTGGTGGAGACCACACAGACCTCCGGGCCCGCGTGCACGTAGATGCCGCCGTCGGTCTCCCGCGCGATCGCCGAGCCGACGACGTTCACCAGGCCCAGCACCCGCGCGCCCTTGCGCTTGAGCTCCTGGACGGCGGCGAGCACGTCGTAGGTCTCACCGGACTGCGAGACCGCCACGTACAGCGTGTCGGGGTCCACGACCGGGTTGCGGTACCGGAATTCGGAGGCCGGCTCGGCGTCCGAGGGGATGCGGGCCAGCTCCTCGATCATCTGCGCGCCGATCTGGCCCGCGTGGTACGAGGTGCCGCAGCCCAGGATCTTGACCCGGCGGACGCCGCGCGCCTCGCGCGCGTCCAGGTTGAGGCCGCCCAGGTGCACGGTGGAGAAGCGGTCGTCGATCCGGCCGCGCAGCGCGCGGTCCACCGCGTCCGCCTGCTCGGAGATCTCCTTGTGCATGTACGTGTCGTGCGCGCCCATGTCGTAGGACTCGGCGGCGTACTCGACGGTCTCCGGGGAGGACGTCGTGCGCGAGCCCTCGGTGGTGTACGTGCGGTAGTCGTCGGCCTTGAGCGTGGCCATCTCGCCGTCGTCGAGGGTGACGACCTGGCGGGTGTGCGAGACGAGTGCGGCGACGTCGGAGGAGACGAACATCTCCTTCTCGCCGATGCCCAGCACGACCGGGGAGCCGTTGCGCGCGACCACGATGCGGTCGGTGAAGTCGGCGTGCAGGACGGCGATGCCGTAGGTGCCCTCGATGTGCCGCAGCGCGTCGCGGACCTTCTCCTCCAGCTTCTCGGCCTGCGAGCGGCCGATGAGGTGCGCGAGGACCTCGGTGTCGGTCTCGGAGGCGAACTCCACGCCGTCGGCGGTCAGCTTGGCGCGCAGCTCGGCGGCGTTGTCGATGATGCCGTTGTGGACGACGGCGACCTTGCCCTCGGCGTCCACGTGCGGGTGGGCGTTCTCGTCGTTCGGCGCGCCGTGGGTGGCCCAGCGGGTGTGGGCGATGCCGGTGGTACCGGCGAAACGCTTCGGCAGGCGCGACTCCAGCTCCCGGACCCGGCCCTTGGCCTTGGCGGTCTTCAGCCCGCCGGCCTTGCCGGAGGCGTGGATGGCGATGCCGGCGGAGTCGTAACCGCGGTACTCCAGGCGCTGGAGGCCCTCGAGGAGCAGCGGCGCGACATCGCGTTTGCCGATATAACCGACGATTCCACACATGTGGGGTGACCCTCCCGGATTGACGGTACGTAGGTGCTCGGCGTCTCAGCCGTAGACGAGGCGGCGCAGCTGGCGTATCGAGAGCTCGGGCGGGGCCACGGCGCGGTGCGGCAGCTCGTGGGCGATCCGCTCGAAGATGGCGTCGTTGCGCAGCCCCTGGGCCTGCAGTTCGCGGTGTCTGCGGCGCACGAACGTCTCGGCCGTCTCATCGAAGTACGCGAGCACGTCCTGGATCACCCGGACGGCCTCGCCGCGCTGCAGCGGCGTACTGCGTACCAGGTGTTCTACGAGGTCCTCGTGGGACGGACGGCGATCGAGCACCCGTCGATACTCATGGAGCGCGACGCTTTTCGCAAGAAATCTGCCCGATATCGGGCAGGGGCGTGTCGCGGGGCGGGCCATGGTCCCGCGTTCCTGGGCAGGGCCCCTCCCTCTCCCCGCTGGGGGAGACCGTCGGCGAGGCCCCTCCCCCACCTCCACCGCACTGTCTGTGACGCTACCGTCACCCACTGACAATGACGGCGGAGAAGGGGGGCCGCTCGTCCACTACCGGTCGCCGCAGGCCCCGTGGCCTGCGGGCGAGGGCTCACGGGGCGCTGATCACAGCCCCATCTCCCGCGCGATCAGCATCCGCTGGACCTCGCTCGTGCCCTCGCCGATCTCCAGGATCTTGGAGTCGCGCCACATGCGGGCGACCGGGTACTCGTTCATGAAGCCGTAGCCGCCGTGGATCTGGGTGGCCTCGCGGGCGTTGGTGACCGCGATCTCCGAGGAGTACAGCTTCGCCAGCGCGGCCTCCTTCTTGAAGCGCTCGCCGTGCACCAGCCGGGAGGCCGCGTCGCGCCAGGCCAGCCGGGCGGTGTGGGCGCGCATCTCCATGTCGGCGAGCTTGAACTGGATCGCCTGGTTCTCCCCGATCGGCTTCCCGAAGGACTTCCGCTCCTTGGCGTACTTCACCGACTCGTCCACGCAGCCCTGTGCGAGGCCGGTGGCCAGGGCGGCGATCGCGATCCGGCCCTCGTCCAGGATGCGCAGGAACTGGGCGTAGCCGCGGCCCTCCTCACCGAGGAGGTTCGCGGCGGGCACCCGCACGTCGCTGAAGGACAGCTCACGGGTGTCCGAGGCGTTCCAGCCGACCTTGGAGTACGGCGCCGCGACCGTGAAGCCGGGGGTCCCGGACGGCACGATGATCGCGGAGATCAGCGGCCGGCCGTCCTCCTTCTGCCCGGTGACCGCCGTGACCGTCACCAGCCCCGTGATGTCCGTCCCCGAGTTGGTGATGAAGCACTTGCTGCCGTTGATCACCCACTCGTCGGTCGCCGCGTCGAGCCGGGCCGTGGTCTTCGTCCCGCCCGCGTCGGAGCCGGCCTCCGGCTCGGTCAGCCCGAACGCGCCCAGCATCTCGCCCGTGCACAGCTTCGGCAGCCAGGTCTGCTTCTGCTCCTCCGTACCGAAGTGGTACAGCGGCATCGCGCCGAGCGAGACGCCGGCCTCCAGCGTGATCGCCACCGAGGAGTCGACCCGCGCCAGCTCCTCCAGGGCGATGCCGAGCGCCAGATAGTCGCCGCCCATCCCGCCGTACTCCTCGGGGAAGGGCAGCCCGAACAGGCCCATCCGGCCCATCTCGCGGACTATCTCGTACGGGAACTGGTGGTTCTCGTAGTACTCGCCGATCTTCGGGGCGACGACGTCGTGCGCGAACGCCTCGACCGTGGAGCGCAGCTCCTCCAGCTCGGAGGGGAGGCGGTGGTCCAGGGACATGGGGGTCACTCCTTGTGGGAGAGGGCTCGTACGGTGCGGGACGGGCTCGGTCGGCCCAGTTGTCCGGCCATCCACGCGCTTGTGGCGGTGAGGCGGCCGAGGTCGACCCCGGTCTCGATGCCGAGTCCGTGCAGCATCCAGAGGAGGTCTTCGGTGGCGAGGTTGCCGGTGGCGGACTTGGCATACGGGCAGCCGCCGAGGCCGCCCGCGGAGGCGTCGACCGTGGTGACGCCGTGCTGGAGCGCGGCCAGGGTGTTGGCGAGCGCCTGCCCGTAGGTGTCGTGGAAGTGGACGCCGAGCACGTCGGTGCCGACGCCCGCTTCGTTCAGCGCCGTGAGCAGCGTGGTGACATGGCCGGGCGTGGCGACGCCGATGGTGTCGCCCAGGCTCAGTTCGTCGCAGCCCTGGTCCAGCAGCGCGCGGCAGACCCGTACGACCTGGGGAATGGGCACCGGGCCCTCCCAGGGGTCGCCGAAGCACATGGAGAGGTACCCGCGGACGTGCGCGCCCGCGTCCTTGGCGCGGGCCACGACCGGCGCGAACATCGCCAGCGCCTCGTCGACCGTGCGGTTGAGGTTGGCCTTGGCGAAGGACTCGGTGGCGCTGCCGAAGACGGCGATCCGGTCGGCGCCGAGGGCGAGGGCCCGGTCGAGGCCGCGCTCGTTCGGTACGAGGACCGGGAGCCGGGCACCGAGATCGCTCACCAGCGGGAACAGCCGTTCCGCGTCGGCCAGTTGGGGCACCCACTTGGGGTGCACGAAGCTGGTCGCCTCGATGGTGTCCAGGCCGGCGTCCGCGAGGCGGCGGATGAACTCCGCCTTGACCTCGGTCGGGATCACGGTCTGCTCGTTCTGCAGCCCGTCCCGCGCGCCGACCTCGTGGATGCGGACCCGGGCGGGCAGGCCGGGGGCCGGTACGGACATGGGCAGTCCCGGGGTCATCGGTCATCCTCCGGCTCGTCGGGGGTGATCACGGCCAGCACCTGGTCCATGGCGACCGTGCTGCCCGGCGTCACGTCGAGTTCGGCGACGGTGCCCGCGTGCGGCGCGGAGATGACGTGCTCCATCTTCATCGCCTCGACCACGAGCAGGCCCTGGCCTGCGGTGACGTGGTCGCCGACGGCGGCCTTGACGACCGTGACCGTGCCGGGCATCGGGGCGGTGAGGGAGTCGGCGCCGTGCGCGCCGGCCGCGCCCCGCAGCGTCTCCTCGACCGGGTCGTGATCGCGTACGTGCCAGGCGTCGCCGTCGCGGCCGAGCCAGTCCCCGGCGCGCACGAAGGTGTGCCGCACGCCGTCGACGGTGACCGCGACCCGGTCCTCGGTGACCTGGCCGCTGCCGGACGCCTGTACGGGGTCGTGGCCGGGCGCGCGCAGCCAGAAGGCGGGCGGGGAGGGTTCGCCGCCCAGCCGGAAGCCGCTGGGCACGGAGAACGGGTCGGTCCAGCCCTCGCCCGACGGCTCCAGCGCCGCCGCGCGCACCGCGGCCCCGGCCGCGTACACCTCCTCGGGCATGTCCTGGCTGACCAGCCCGTCCGCCTCGCGCTCCACCAGTCCCGTGTCCAGCTCCCCGGCCACGACCGCCGGGTGGGCCAGCAGCCGTCGCAGGAAGCCGGTGTTCGTGGGCACCCCGAGGATGACCGTTTCGGCGAGCGCGGCCCGCAGCTTGCGCAGTGCGGTGGCCCGGTCGGGCCCGTATGCGATGACCTTCGACAGCATCGGGTCGTACAGGGAGCCGATCTCCGTGCCCTCGGACAGTCCGGAGTCGGTCCGTATTCCGTCGCCCTGGGGCTCGCCGAGTGCCAGGACCGTGCCGCCGGACGGGAGGAAGCCGCGGGCGGGGTCCTCGGCGCAGATCCGGGCCTCGACGGCATGCCCGGTGAGGGTGATGTCGTCCTGCCCGTACGGGAGTTCCTCGCCCGCCGCGACCCGCAGCTGCCACTCGACCAGGTCGATCCCCGTGACCAGCTCGGTGACCGGGTGCTCGACCTGGAGCCGGGTGTTCATCTCCATGAAGTAGTACGAGGCGGGGTCGTCGCCCGGCACGATGAATTCGACCGTGCCCGCGCCCACGTATCCGCACGAGCGGGCCGCTTCCACGGCCGCCTCGCCCATCGCCGCGCGGGTCGCCTCGTCCAGCAGGACGCTCGGCGCCTCCTCGATGATCTTCTGGTGGCGGCGCTGGAGGGAGCACTCGCGCTCCCCGAGGTGCACGACGCTGCCGTGGCCGTCGGCGAGCACCTGGATCTCGATGTGCCGCGGGCGGTCGACCCAGCGCTCGACCAGCAGCGTGTCGTCGCCGAAGGAGCCGCGGGCCTCGCGCCGCGCCGCCGCGATCTCGTCCGCGAGCAGCGCCTCGTCGCGCACCAGCCGCATGCCCTTGCCGCCGCCGCCCGCCGACGGCTTCAGCAGCACCGGCATGCCGATCTCCCGGGCGGCGGCGGCCAGCTCGTCGTCGGTCAGGCCGCTGCCGGACGAGCCCGGTACGACGGGCACGCCCGCGGCCCGTACCGTCTCCTTCGCCCGGATCTTGTCGCCCATCAGGTCGATGGCCTCGGCCGACGGGCCGATGAAGACCAGCCCGGCATCCGTCACCGCCCGCGCGAAGGCGGCGTTCTCGGCGAGGAATCCGTAGCCGGGGTGGATTGCCTCCGCGCCGCTGCGCCGGGCGGCGTCCAGCAGCGCGTCGATCCGCAGATAGCTTTCGGCGGCGGCCGGCGGGCCGATGCGGACGGCCGTGTCCGCCTCCCGTACGTGCCGGGCGTCCGCGTCCGCGTCGCTGAAGACGGCGACCGAGCGGATGCCCAGGGAGCGGAGGGTGCGGAGGACGCGGACGGCGATCTCGCCGCGGTTGGCGACCAGAACAGTACTGAACATGGTGGAGGTCCTCACATCCGGAAGACGCCGAAGGCGGGGTCGGTCAGCGGGGCGTTGGCGCAGGCGGTGAGGGCCAGGCCCAGCACCTGCCGGGTCTCCAGCGGGTCGATCACGCCGTCGTCCCAGAGCCGCGCCGTCGCGTAGTAGGCGTTGCCCTGCGTCTCGTACTGCTCGCGGATGGGGGCCTTGAAGGCGTCCTCCTCCTCGGCGGGCCACTCCTCGCCGCGCGCCTCCAGCTGATCGCGCTTGACCGTGGCGAGGACGGACGCCGCCTGCTCGCCGCCCATGACGGAGATCTTGGCGTTGGGCCACATCCACAGGAAGCGGGGGGAGTAGGCCCGGCCGCACATGGAGTAGTTGCCCGCGCCGTAGGAACCGCCGATCACGACCGTCAGCTTCGGCACCCGTGTGCAGGCCACCGCCGTGACCATCTTCGCGCCGTGCTTGGCGATGCCGCCCGCTTCGTAGTCCCGGCCGACCATGAAGCCGGAGATGTTCTGCAGGAAGACCAGCGGGATGCCGCGCTGGTCGCACAGCTCGATGAAGTGAGCGCCCTTCTGCGCGGACTCGGAGAAGAGGATGCCGTTGTTGGCGACGATGCCGACGGGGTGGCCGTGCAGGTGCGCGAAGCCGGTGACGAGGGTCTGGCCGTACTCCGCCTTGAACTCGGCGAAGCGTGAGCCGTCGACGAGGCGCGCGATCACCTCGCGCACGTCGTAGGGGGTACGGGAGTCGGTGGGGACCATGCCGTACAGCCCTGCCGGGTCCGCCTTGGGCTCCTCGACCGTCCGTACGGTCCAGGGGAGCGGCGCGCGCTCGCCGAGCGTGGAGACGATCGTGCGGACGATCCGCAGGGCGTGCGCGTCGTCCTCGGCGAGGTGGTCGGTGACGCCGGAGGTACGGCTGTGCACCTCGCCGCCGCCCAGCTCCTCGGCCGTGACGACCTCGCCGGTCGCGGCCTTCACCAGCGGCGGACCGCCCAGGAAGATCGTGCCCTGGTTGCGGACGATCACGGCCTCGTCGCTCATCGCGGGGACGTAGGCGCCGCCGGCCGTGCAGGACCCGAGCACGGCCGCGATCTGCGGAATCCCGGCGCCGGACATCCGTGCCTGGTTGTAGAAGATCCGCCCGAAGTGCTCGCGGTCGGGGAAGACCTCGTCCTGCATCGGCAGGAAGGCACCGCCGGAGTCCACGAGGTAGATGCAGGGGAGGCGGTTCTCCAGGGCCACCTCCTGGGCGCGGAGGTGCTTCTTCACGGTCATGGGGTAGTACGTGCCGCCCTTGACCGTGGCGTCATTGGCGACGATCACCACCTCGCGGCCCGACACCCGGCCGATGCCCGCGATCACGCCGGCCGCCGGGGCCGCGCCGTCGTACATCCCGTCCGCCGCCAGCGGGGCGATCTCCAGGAAGGGCGAGCCGGGGTCCAGCAGCGTGTCCACCCGGTCCCGGGGCAGCAGCTTGCCGCGCGCGGTGTGCCGCGCCCTGGCCTTCTCGCCGCCGCCCAGCCGGGCCGCCGCGAGCTTTCCGCGCAGCTGCTCGACGAGCTCGCGGTGCGCGGCCTCGTTGGCCCGCCAGGAGTCGGCCGCGGGGTCTGCGGCGCTCCCCAGTACGGGTGCCTGCTCCATCGTGTACCCGCCCCTTGTTAGTGGTCGTTAACACTGTTGCCTCCAGGTTAACGACCACTAACCCGCCTGTCTACAATTGGAGCCATGAGCAGCACCAAGGCCCCCGCCACCGTCAGCCGCCGCGAGCAGATCCTCAAAGAGGCCGCGCGGCTCTTCGCCGAGCGCGGCTTCCACGGCGTCGGCGTGGACGAGATCGGAGCCGCGGTCGGGATCTCCGGTCCCGGCCTGTACCGCCATTTCGCCGGCAAGGACGCGATGCTCGCCGAGCTGCTGGTCGGGATCAGTGAGCGGCTGCTGGACGGCGGCCGGCTGCGGGTCGCCGACGGCGGCGAGAGCGCCGAGGAAGTGCTGCACGCGCTCATCGAGGGGCACATCGACTTCGCCCTGGACGACCGCCCGCTGATCACCGTCCACGACCGGGAGCTGGACCGGCTGCGCGAGGTGGACCGCAAGCGGGTGCGCCAGCTGCAGCGCCAGTACGTCGAGCTGTGGGTCGAGGTCGTCCGCGAGGTCTACCCGGCCTGCACGGAGGCCGAGGCGCGCGCCGCGGTGCACGCCGTCTTCGGCCTGCTGAACTCCACCCCGCACCTGAGCCCGCGCGCCAGCCTGCCGCCCCGCACGGCCACCGAGGCCCTGCTCAAGCGGCTGGCGCTGGGCGCGTTCGCGGCCGCGGCGGGCCGGGAGGGCTGAGCCGCCGGCTCCGGCGCCGGTGTGACGACTGCGTCGTACGGGACCCCTGGACAGAGAACATAACCGCCGGGTAGCTTTCGCTGAGCAAGCGCTTAGACAGGTGGATCGCCCGGGAGGCATCAGGTGCAGCGGACCGTATTCAACGAGGACCACGAGGCGTTCCGGGACACCATCCGCGCCTTCATCGAGGGCGAGGTCGTGCCCGTCTACGACGAGTGGTTCGCCGCGGGCCAGGTGCCCCGCGAGTTCTACTCCAAGCTGGCCGACCTGGGCCTCTTCGGTATCAACGTCCCCGAGGAGTTCGGCGGCGCCGGCCTCGAATCGCACAAGTTCGAGGCGATCCAGTACGAGGAGACCGCCCGCGCCGGCGTCAACTTCGGCGGCTCCGGCGTGCACGTGCTGCTCGCCCTGCCGTACATCAAGATGCTCGCCACCGACGAGCAGAAGAAGCGCTACCTGCCGAAGTTCGTCTCCGCCGAGGAGATGTGGGCGCTGGCGATGACCGAGCCGGGCACCGGCTCCGACCTCGCGGGCATGAAGACCACCGCCAAGCTCTCCGAGGACGGCACGCACTACGTCCTCAACGGCGCCAAGACCTTCATCACCGGCGGCGTGCACGCCGACCGCGTGATCGTCTGCGCCCGTACCTCGGCGCCCAAGGAGGACGACCGCCGCTTCGGCATCTCCCTCTTCGCCGTCGACACCAAGTCCGAGGGCTACTCCGTCGGCCGCAAGCTGGACAAGCTGGGCCTGCGCACCTCTGACACCGCCGAGCTGGCGTTCGTCGACGTGAAGGTGCCGGCCGAGGACCTGCTCGGCGAGGAGAACAAGGGCTTCCACTACCTCGGCAAGAACCTGCCGTCCGAGCGCTGGGGCATCGCCTACGGCGCGTACGCGCAGGCCAAGGCCGCGGTCCGGTTCGCGCAGCAGTACGTGCAGGAGCGCACCGTCTTCGGCAAGACCGTCGCGTCCTTCCAGAACACCAAGTTCGAGCTGGCCGCCTGCCAGGCCGAGGTGGACGCCGCCGAGGCCGTCGCCGACCGCGCCCTCGAGGCCCTGGACGCGGGCGAGCTGACCGCGGCCGAGGCCGCCTCCGCCAAGCTGTTCTGCACCGAGGTCGCGCACCGCGTCATCGACAAGTGCCTCCAGCTGCACGGCGGCTACGGCTACATGAACGAGTACCCGATCGCCCGCCTGTACGCCGACAACCGCGTCAACCGCATCTACGGCGGCACCAACGAGGTCATGAAGTCGATCATCGCGAAGTCGATGGGCCTCTAAGGCCGGCCGGGTGAACGACGCACTGCAGTCCCTCCTCGATCTGCTCACGCTGGAGCAGATCGAGGAGGACATCTACCGCGGCCGGAGCCGTGCGGCGGTCGTGCCCCGGGTCTTCGGCGGCCAGGTCGCCGCGCAGGCACTGGTCGCGGCCGGGCACACGGTCCCCGCCGACCGTCCCCCGCACTCCCTGCACGCGTACTTCCTGCGCCCCGGGGACCCCGGCGCGCCGATCGTGTACACCGTCGACCGCATCCGCGACGGCCGGTCCTTCACCACCCGCCGGGTCGTCGCTGTCCAGCACGGCCAGCAGATCTTCCACCTCACCGCGTCCTTCCACGCGCACGAGGAGGGTCTGGAGCACCAGGAGCCGATGCCCCGGGTGCCGGACCCGCTGACCCTGCCGACCGCCGCCGAGATGCTGCCCCGGTATGCCGACCGGTTCGTGGCCGAGGGGGTCGCCGAGCGGCTGCTGGAGGCCCGGGCGGCGGTCGACCTGCGGTACGTGGACGCGCCGCCGTTCGCCACCGCCGGCGAGGTGCGCGAGCCCCGCTCGCAGGTCTGGTTCCGTACCCAGGGCAAGCTCGACGGCGACACCGGCATCCCCCGGCCGCTGCTCGACATCTGCCTGGTCACCTATGTGTCCGACATGACGCTGCTGGACTCCGTGCTGCTCGCCCACGGGCGCGGCGGCTGGGCGGTCGGCGACGTGGTCGGCGCGAGCCTGGACCACGCGATGTGGTTCCACCGGCCTGTGCGGGCCGACGAGTGGCTGCTGTACGACCAGGAGTCACCGACCGCGCAGGGCGGCCGGGGCCTGGGCAAGGGGCGGATCTTCACCGCCGAGGGGCAGCTCGCGGTCTCGGTGATCCAGGAGGGCCTGATCCGCACGCCCCGGTGACGTATCGGGGGTACTGCCGGGTCAGTCCGCCAGGCCCGCCGCGTGCAGCAGGTACGCCGTCAGCGGGTCGTAGTAGCGCGGGCTGCGGACGTGGTCGTCCAGGGGCACCGTGACCTGCACGGTGCCCTCCGCCTCGGCCAGGAAGAGCGCCGGGTCGTTGGAGTCCGCGTAGCCGACGGCGTCGATGCCGCGCTGCCCCGCGCAGCCCGCCCAGCCGTGGTCCGCGACGACCAGGTCCGGCAGCGCCTCGCCCGCCGCCTCCAGGCCGTCCAGGATCGCCGCCATCGGGGCCGGCGAGTGCGTGTGCCACAGGGTCGCGCCCCGCTCGAGCATCGCGACCTGGCCGAACTGGAAGACCACGCCGTCGTCGGCGGTCAGCCCGTCCGGGACGACCACGATGTCGCAGCCCGCCGCCCGCAGCGCGGCGGCCGTGGCGATGTGCACGTCCAGCAGCCCGCCCGGGTGACCGGTCGCGAGGAGCACCCGCCGCCGGCCCGCGGCCGCCTTGCGCAGCACCGCCGCCATCCGCTCCAGCGCGTCCACCGTCAGCTCGGGATCGATGGTGTCCTGGCCGTGGCGGTGGTCCGGGTCGTCGATGACGCCGCAGCGCTCGGCCATCACGGCGAGCACGTCCTGCTCGTCCCGCCATCTGTCGCCCAGCTCCAGGCCGAACCAGTAGTGGCGGTCGCCGTTGGCGAGCTTGCGGTAGTGGTCGAGATTGTTCTCGCGGGGCGTGGCGACATCACCGGCGATGCGGGTGCGTACGAGGTGCTCGACCAGTGCGGCGCGGCTGGGGGCGGGGGCGGAGGTTATCGGCATGAGGCCCATTGTGCCGGTGCGGATCAGCGCGGGGCGGGGGAGTACTGCCGCGTGGACACCTGGAGCGGCCCGCCGTGCCCACGATCACGGTGTTCCGGCGGCTCGGCGGCGCGAGGGGGAGCACGGGTGAACGGGCAGGCGGCCAGGCCGCCATGGCAGGCACGGATCAGACCGGCGGACGGCGACGGCATCCCGGCCCGCATCGTGCGCCGCCGCGCCGCTGGACGAGGCCGACGGCCTGGCGGGCCGCCTCCAGGTGACGGTCACCTCGTCGGGTGGACGCAGTGTCGAATGACGCCCCCGTATCTCACAGAAATGTCCATGGGGTGAGCGCGGCGCCGACCCTACGATCAGCGCCATGACCACCGCATCTGCCGCATCTCCCGAGCCCGTCGGTCCCGTCGACTCCTCCCGCGTCCCGCGTTACGCAGGCCCGGCGACCTTCGCCCGGCTGCCGCGCATCGACGAGGTCGGCGGCCGCGCCGATGTGGCCGTCGTGGGCGTCCCGTTCGACACCGGTGTCTCCTACCGCCCCGGCGCCCGCTTCGGCGGCAACGCCATCCGCGAGGCGTCCCGCCTGCTGCGCCCGTACAACCCGGCGCAGGACGCCTCGCCCTTCGCGCTGGCCCAGGTGGCCGACGCGGGTGACATCGCCGCCAACCCGTTCAACATCAACGAGGCGGTCGAGACGGTCGAGGCCGCGGCGGACGACCTGCTCGGCACCGGCGCCCGCATGATGACCCTCGGCGGCGACCACACCATCGCGCTGCCGCTGCTCCGCTCGGTCGCCAAGAAGCACGGCCCGGTGGCGCTGCTGCACTTCGACGCGCACCTGGACACCTGGGACACGTACTTCGGCGCGGAGTACACCCACGGCACGCCGTTCCGCCGCGCGGTCGAGGAGGGCATCCTCGACACCTCGGCGCTCTCGCACGTCGGCACGCGCGGCCCGCTGTACGGTAAGAAGGACCTCACCGACGACGAGAAGATGGGCTTCGGCATCGTCACCTCGGCGGACGTCATGCGCCGCGGCGTGGACGAGGTCGCCGACCAGCTGCGCCAGCGCATCGGTGACCGCCCGCTGTACATCTCCATCGACATCGACGTCCTCGACCCGGCGCACGCGCCCGGCACCGGCACCCCCGAGGCCGGCGGCCTGACCTCGCGCGAGCTGCTGGAGATCCTGCGCGGCCTGGCCTCCTGCAACCTGGTCTCCGCCGACCTGGTCGAGGTGTCCCCGGCGTACGACCACGCGGAGATGACCTCGGTCGCCGCCTCCCACACGGCGTACGAGCTGACCACGATCATGTCCCGGCAGATCGCGGCCGCGCGCGGCTGACGCCGGTCACGCGGGACGCACCGCGAAAACACCAGGGCCCCGGAACCGAGAGGTTCCGGGGCCCTGATGATTTTTCAGGCTTGTGCTCAGACGCCGGTGGCGGCGGCCAGGCCGGTCGCCTTGGCGATGGTGCCCTGGGCGAGGCCCTCGACGGCGTCGACGGCGGTGCCCTCGACGCTCACACCGGCGCTGTAACCGGCGACGCTGCCGCCGAGGGTGGCGACGCCACCGGCGATGTTGTCGAGCTCGCTGTCGGCGATCTCGGCGGTCTCGACCTGAGCGGAGAAGTCGTTGCGCATGATTTCTTTCCCTTCACTTCACGGGGACTGGAAAAGCGGGGGGTCACGGGAATGCTGCACCGGTGGCGCCGGTAACGCAAATCTCTGGGACGGGCTTTCGCGGTATGCCGTAAATGATCTGTCGCAACCTTTGCGAAGTGAGGTTTTGCCGACCGATGCCGTCGATGGCCGTTGATGTCGGACTACCCGTGTGGAATTCGGAAAGCGGCGCCGTGGCCCGGCGAAAAGGACATGTCCGCAAAGTCGTCCGTAAGTCGCCTGTAAAGCCGTCGGTGCAGTCTTCCGTGAAATCTTTCGGACGTCGTCGGCGAAATCATCCGGGGAATTCTCCGGGAGTTCAGCGGCGGACGCCGAGCGCGAACCACAGCTCCATCCGGACATCCGGGTCGTCCGGATCGGTGTCGAGCAGGGCGGCGGCGCGGGCGATGCGTTGCCGGACCGTGTTGCGGTGGATGCCCAGCGCCGTCGCCGTACGGTCCCAGCTGCCGTGCAGCGAGAGCCAGGTGTGCAGCGTCTCGCGGAGCGCCGGGGCGCCGTCGAGCGGCGCCAGCACGGCCGCCGCGTGCGCGCGGGCCTCGGCCGGCGGGACCAGCGCGGCG
>NZ_NHSG01000112.1:0-21179 GCF_020024005.1 Streptomyces purpurogeneiscleroticus | reverse complement strand
TTCCTCGGCCGCGACGAGCAGGTCGCCGCGCTGTACGAGGCGTTGGCGCCGCGTGGCGGCCGGGCCGCGATCGCCGTGCTGAGCGGCATGGCGGGCGTCGGGAAGAGCGCGCTGGCCGTGCACGTCGCTCACAGGTTGTGCGAGCAGTACCCGGACGGCCAGCTCTTCCTCAATCTGCACGGCGCCAACCCCGGCGTCGCGCCCATGAGCGCTCTCCAGGCGCTGGAGGCGCTGCTCCGCGACCTCGGCGTGCCGAGCGGGCGAGTGCCCGACGAGGTGCACGCCGCGTCGGCGCTGCTCCGCTCGACGCTCGCCGGGGCCCGCACCCTCCTCGTCCTCGACGACGCCGCCGGCGCGGCCCAGGTGCGGCCGCTGCTCCCGGCGGGCCCCGGCTGCGCGGTGCTGGTCACCAGCCGGTCGCCGCTGGCCGCGCTGGACGGCGCGGTGCACCTGCCGCTGGCCCGGCTCGCCGAGCGGGACAGCGTGGACCTGATCAGCCGGGTGTCGGGGCACGGCCGGGTGCCGGCGGACAGCCCGGCGGCCCGGCGGCTGGCGGAGCTGTGCGGGCAGCTGCCGCTGGCGCTGCGGGTGGTCGCGGCGCGGCTCGCGGCCCGCCGCGCGCTGACCGTGGAGGCGCTGGTGGAGCTGCTGGACGGGCAGGACGGGCGGCTGGACCACCTGGAGTACGACGACCTGAGCGTGCGGCGCTCACTGGCCGTCGCCCACGACGCGCTGGTGGCGTCGGAGCGCCCGGCCGACCGGGACGCGGCGCTGGCGCTGCGCCGGATGGGCGCGCTGGACCTGCCCGAGTACGAGACCGCGCTCACGGCCCGGCTGATGGACGCCGGTACCCGGCGGACCTGTGCAGCGCTGGACCGGCTGGTGGACGTGGCGCTGCTGGAGGAGGTGGCGTTCGGCCGGTACGCGCCGCACGACCTGGTGCGGGACTTCGCGCGGGAGCTGGCGGCGCAGCACGAGGACGCGGCGGAGCGGGAGGCGGCGGAGCGGCGCGGCCTGGAGTGGTTCGCCGCCCGGGCCGCGCAGTCCGTACGGGTCCTCCTGCCGTCATCGCCCTTTCAGACGCTGCGGCTGGCGGGCGAGCCGAAGGAGGCGGCAGCGCCGTTCGCGGACGCGGAGGAGGCGTTCCGCTGGGGCGACCGGGAACTGGCCGTCATGAGCGGACTGGTGGCACGGCACGTCCGTACCGAGTACGGCAGGGACGCGGCGGTGACGCTGGTACGGATGCTCGCGCCCTATCTGCAACGCCGTGGCCGCACTCAGGAATTGGCCAATCTGAGCGACCTGGCGCGGTCCGGGGCCCGCGAGTCCGGGGACGCGGGCGCCGAGGTGGTGGCGATGAGCGACCTGGCCAGTGCGTATTACATGTCGGGGCGCTACGAGAAGGCGCTCGTGCTGATCGACGACGCGATCGCCCGGTGGCGGAAGCTGGGCGACGACGAGTGGCTGCAGCGCGTGCTCAGCAGCCGGGGGCTGCTCCTGTACGTGCTGGGGCGGCCCGAGGAGTCGGCGGCGGCGCAGGAGGAGGCGCTCGCGTACGCGCACCGGCTGGGCGACGACCACGCGGTGGCGGTCTGCCTGAGCCACCTGGGCAACCTCTACGAGCTGACCGACGCGCGCAAGGCCATCGAGTACCACCGGAGCAGCCTGGAGACGGGCGTCCGGCTGAACAGCGCACGGTTGCAGCAGACGGCGCGCTGCAACATCGGCTGCGCCTATCTCACGCTCGGCGAACCGGAGGCAGCGGTCGGCCAGTTCGAAGAGGCGCTGCGCTCGCTGGAGGACTCCACCGACTGGCACACGGTCTCCGAGACCCGCCTCGGGCTGATCCGCGCGCTGCGCACGCTGGCGCGGGCGGAGCGGGCCGCGCGGGAGTGCGAGACGCTGCTGGACCTGGCCGAATTGCGCGGTGACGCGTACACCGCCGGCAAGGCGCGGTACGAGTACGGGCACGTCCTGCGCACCCTCGGGCGCGCGGCGGAGTCGGACGAGCAGTGGCGGCTGTCGCTGGCGGCGCTGGACGGCACGGACGCCGATGTACTGGCGGAGTTGCGCACCCTCGTGTGACGTGGTGGGGCCGGCGCGGCAAATCCATGGCCAGTGAATTACCCCTCGTATTTCTCCCTCGTCGGTGCCGTCCGTGTCCTGATTGCACCGGGTCCGTTTAGCCCGCCTGGCGCACACGAATAGGAAAACGGATAAACTGGTGCAATTGTGGTGGGAGTTGTCATGGGCTCCGGTACCTGGCAGGGGTGGGTGGTCACTCCGGCCGGCACGCGAGGCCCGCCGCCAGCGTCCAGGAGGTCCCATGCTCCGAAGCGCCGTCCGCAGCGCCGCAGCCGGTCTCGTCCTTCTTTTCGCGGCGGTGCTCGCCGCTGACACGGGCGCCCAGGGCGGTGGTGGTGTCGCCGCCCCGCCGGCCCCGGTCCGCCTGGCCGCCGTCCAGAAGGGGCTGCCGCTCGACGGCCCCACGGTCATCGCACACCGGGGCGCCGCCAAGTACGCCCCCGAGAACACCCTGGCCGCGGTCGATGAGGCCGACCGGCGCGGCGTCGAGTGGGTCGAGAACGACGTGCAGCGCACCAAGGACGGCAGACTGGTCGTCATCCACGACGCCACGCTCGAGCGCACCACCAATGCGGAGAAGGTCTACCCCGACCGGTCGCCGTGGCGGGTGGGCGACTTCACCGCGGCCGAGATCGCCAGGCTGGACGCCGGGAGCTGGTTCGGCAAGAAGTTCAGGGGGGAGCGAGTGCCCACCCTGGCCTCGTACCTGAATCGCATGGACCGTAATGACCAGCGCCTTCTGCTGGAGATCAAGAATCCGGAGAAGTACCCGGGCATTGAGAAGCAGATCCTCGCCCAGCTGCGGTCGTCCGGCTGGCTGGACGCGGCGCATGTGATGGACGGGCTCGTCATCCAGAGCTTCGGCGTCGCCGCCGTCCGCCGCGTGCACTCCCTGCAGCCGGACGTCCGTACGGCGGTGCTCGGCAAGCCGAGCCGCGCGCAGCTTCCCGAGTACGCCCGGTTCGCCGACTGGATCAATCCGCCGTACAAGGGCCTGAGTTCGTCCTATGTGTCGGCTGTGCAGAGCCTGTGGGGACCGCACGCCGACCGGATGGAGGTGCACACTTGGGGCGTGTCGGTCGGTCAGGCCAGACGGGCGTTCTCGGCCTACAGCGTCGACGGTGTCATCCTCTGACCTGCATGTTCCTACTCGCCGGTCACCGTGTGACGTAGCTGGCATGTGAAGCATGTGAGGAGACGATTTACGGGATTCAGTGTGCCGGGCTAGGGTGCCTCTGATGTTCTCAGCTGCCTCGCTCCCCGCAATTCCGGTAAGACGGAGAATTCTCTCCCTGGGTTGCCTGGGGGAGGGGACGTGAACAATCTCGCGCAGTCGCACAGTGAGCGGCGCACTCCTCTCCCGCCCACGCGGACGGAACCACGGCCGGCGGACGCGGACGCCGCGGCAACGGGCGGCGTGCAGCAGGCCGGTCGCAAGCGCACCGAGCCGTCGAAGAACGGCAAGCAGCGGGACGCCTTCTTCGACAACGCCAAGTACCTGGCGATCGTGCTGGTGGCCATGGGCCACTCGTGGGAACCGCTGCGGGACGGCAGCCGGTCGGCAGCGGCGCTGTACATCATGGTGTACGCCTTCCACATGCCGGCGTTCATCATCATCTCCGGCTACTTCTCGCGCAGTTTCGACATGCGCAAGGACCGGCTGCAGCGGCTGATCACCGGCGTCGCGGTGCCGTACATCCTCTTCGAGGTCGCGTACACGCTGTTCAAGCGGTACGCGGACAACGACCCGGGCTACGACTTCAGCCTGCTGGACCCCTGGTATCTGACCTGGTTCCTGATCGCGCTGTTCATCTGGCGGCTCACCACCCCGATCTGGAAGGTCGTGCGCTGGCCGGTCCCGCTGGCCCTGGCCATCGCCGTCCTCGCGTCCGTCTCGCCGGACATCGGCAACGACCTCGACCTCCAGCGGGTGCTGCAGTTCCTGCCGTTCTTCGTCATCGGCCTGAACCTCAAGCCCGAGCACTTCCTGATGGTGCGCAACAAGCGGGCCCGCATCTTCGCGGTGCCGGTCTTCGCGGCCGCGCTGGTGTTCGCCTACTGGGCAGCGCCCCGGATGAACGCCGCGTGGTTCTACCACCGCGACGCCGCCCAGGAGCTCGCCGCCCCGTGGTGGAGCGGCGCGGTCATGACCCTCGCGATGTTCGGCTGCTCGCTCGTCCTGGTCGCGTGCTTCTTCGCCTGGATCCCGGGCCGCACGATGTGGTGCACGGCCCTCGGCGCCGGCACGCTGTACGGCTACCTGCTGCACGGCTTCCTCGCCAAGGGCTCCCGCTTCTGGGGCTGGTACGACGACTGGGACTGGATCCACACCCCGTGGGGCGCCGTCCTGCTCACCCTCTTCGCGGGCGCGCTCATCACCGTGCTGTGCACCCCACCCGTGCAACGGATGTTCCGCTGGGCGATGGAACCGAAGATGGCCTGGGCCTTCAAGAAGGATCCGGCCGAGGCGGCCCGCCACCGCCGCTGACTCCGCGCCTCCCCGGGGCCCGGTCCGTGCCACGGACCGGGCCCCGTCTTCGTACGCGGGACCTGCCCTGGCTGCTGAGCGGCGCGTGGCCGGTCAGCCGACGATCGCGATGCCCTCGATCTCGACCAGGGCGGCCTCGTCCCACAGCCGCGTCGTGCCGATGACGGCCATGGCCGGGTAGTCGCTGCCCACCAGGCGCTTCCAGACCTGCCCGATGGCGGCGGCGTTGCGCCGGTAGTCGGCGACGTCCACCGCGTACACCGTGAGCTTGCCGAGGTCGGAGGGGGCGGCGCCGGCCGCCTCGGCCGCGGTCAGCAGATTGGTCAGCGCCTGCTCGAACTGCTCGACGATGTCCTTGCCGACGATCCGGCCGGCGCCGTCCAGCGCGGTCTGGCCCGCGAGCAGGACGAGGGTGCCGGAGGGCGCCCGTACCGCGTGGCTGAAGCCGGTCGGCGGGGACAGCCGCGGTGGGTTGATCCGCTCCAGCTCGCTCATGCTTCCGCCTCCGCCTCAGCCGCCGCTCGTCGCCACCAATTCGTAGCGCACCCCCAGCGATTGAAGCGCCTCCTGCTCCTCCTGCGGAAGATCCTGGTCGGAGATGACGAGATCGAAGTCGGCCAGCGGGGCCAGCTCGTACAGCGCCTGGCGGCTGAACTTGGAGTGGTCCACGAGCAGCACCTTGCGCCGGGCCGCCGCCATCAGGGCCCGCTTGACCAGGACGTTCTCCTGGGCCTGGTGGTAGCAGTGGCCGTTGTCGACGGCGGAGGTGGACAGGAAGGCGACATCGGCGCGGAAGCTGCGCGCGATGTCGGCGGTGGACATGCCGAGGAAGGCGTTGAACGCGGCGTGGTACTCGCCGCCCAGCGCGATCACCCGGATGTCGGGCTCGTCGGCCAGCTCGTTGATCACCTGCAGCGAGTTGGTGATCACGGTGTACGCGCCGCGCCCGGAGAGCGAGCGGGCCAGCGGCAGGGCCGTACTGGAGTCGTCGATGATCACCGCCTGGCCGGGCTCCGCTATGGCCAGCGCGGCCGCGCAGATCGCCTCCTTCGCGGCGACGTGCTCGCTGCCGCGCCAGCGCGCGTTGGACTCGAACAGGGCGTTCGGCGCGGCCGTGGCGCCGCCGCGCACCTTCCGCAGCCAGCCCTGGTGCTCCAGAGTGTCCAGGTCGCGGTGGACGGTCATCTGGCTGACGCCCAGCTCCTTGACCAGGTCCTCGATGCTGACCTGGCCCTCGGCCAGCACCCGGTCCGCGATCCGCTTCCGGCGGTCCTTGGGGCCGAGTTTGGCCGGGGGCGCGGCGTCGCCGGGCGCTGACGCGGCGTCGGCCGGGGGTGCGGCGTCGGCCTGGGGCGCGGCGTCGGGCGTCTCCTCGGCAGTGCCGTCGGCTGTCCCTTCGGTACCGGTCAACGCTCGTCCTCTCCCGGCTGGCGGTCAGCCACGTCCTCACACGTCCTACGGGCCCGGCCGGCCGCACCGGGGCCTCCTCGGAGTTTAGAGCCTGCCGGACAGCCTTCCCCTGGTCCGGGCGGGGGCCTCACTTCGCGTCCGCGTAGCACTCCACCACCGCCGTGGTGAACGGGAAGCGGACCGGGGTGGGGCCGAAGGCGAGGCGGCCCGCCAGGTCGGCGGCCGCGGCGATGGCCTGCGCGACCGCCGGCGCCTCCTCCTCGGGGCAGTGCACGATCACCTCGTCATGCTGGAAGAAGACCAGCTCGGCCTGCATGCCGGCGTCGTGCAGCGACCGGCGGAGCCCGGCCAGTACGAGCAGTGCCCAGTCGGCGGCGCTGCCCTGCACGACGAAGTTGCGCGTGAAGCGGCCGCGGGCCCGGGCGCCCGCTGTACTGCCGTACGAGGACGGGGCCTCCTCCTGGGGCAGCCCCGCCTCGTCGGGCGGGACCACCGAGGCGGGCGGGCTCGTGCGCCCCAGCCAGGTGCGCACGATCCGGCCCTCCTCGCCGGCCCGCGCCGCGTCGTCCACGTACGCCACCGCGGCCGGATACCGGCGCCGGAGGTCCGCCATGTGTTTGAGCGCGTCGCCGGAGGTCTGGCCGTAGATCGCGCCGAGCAGCGCGAGCTTGGCCTGCGCGCGGTCGCCGCCGAAGGCGCGGGCCGCCAGGTCGGCGTACAGATCCCGGCCGCTGCCCGCGACCTCCATCAGGCCGCGGTCCCGGGAGACGGCCGCCAGCACCCGGGGCTCCATCTGGTCGGCGTCCGCGACCACCAGCCGCCAGCCGGGGTCCGCGACCACCGCCCGCCGGATCACCTTGGGGACCTGCAGCGCGCCGCCGCCGTTGGTGGTCCAGCGCCCGGAGACCGTGCCGCCGGGCAGGTACTCCGGGCGGAACCGGCCCTCGTGCACCCACTGCTGGAGCCAGGACCAGCCGTGCGCGGTGTGCAGGCGGTAGAGCTTCTTGTACTCCAGGAGCGGGGCGACGGCCGGGTGGTCGATGCCGAGCAGCTCCCATTTGCGGGTGGAGGTCAGCTTGATGCCGGCCTGCGCGAAGGCCCGGATGATGTCGGCCGGCAGGTCGGGGCGGACGCGCACGCCCGCCCCGAAGGCGCGCGACACCTCGTCCGCCAGCTCGGCCAGCCGCTGCGGCTCCAGGCCGCGCGGATAGCGCTCGCCGAGCAGCTCGTCCAGCAGCGCGCGGTGCACGTCCGCGCGCCAGGGCACCCCGGCCCGGTGCATCTCGGCGGCGACCAGCATCCCGGCCGACTCCGACGCGAGCAGCAGCCGCATCCGCTCCGGCCGCTCGGTCTTCTCCGTACGCGCCAGCTGGCCCGCATACACCTCGCGCAGCGCCGTGAACTCGTCCGTGCCCGGCGGCAGCGGGGCCGGGCCCGGCTCGAAGAGCGAGGGCTGCGTCTCCGCGGTCCGCACCGGCGGATCGTCCGGCACCGGCAGGCCGCGCAGCCGCGCCCAGGCCGCCGCGAGCGACCGCGGCTGCCCGGACTGGCCCTCCTCGTGCCCGATCAGCAGCGCCTCGGCGGCCTCGACGTCGTAACACCGCTCGACCCGCACCCCGGCCGCGAGCAGCTTGCGGTACGACTCCGCCGTGGACCGCCACACCCAGCGCTCCACGTCCGGCCGCGCCCGCACGGCCGTGACCAGGTCCGGCTCCTCGGCGACCGCACCGACCGCCTCTCCCGCCCCGTCCACCGCACACAGCCGCACACCCCCGCTCGCCGATTCGCCCACCACCCACCGCATATTTCGAGTTTCGCACCGGGGTACGACAATCCGGCGGTGGCGGCGCCCCCACCGGCCCCCTCGCCGTCAGATCTCCTGGACCGCTATCGGCAGGTCGCGGCCCGTGCAGCGGGCCAGGTGGGCCGCCTCGGCCGCCAGGCCCTCGTCCGGCACCGGGCCGTGCTCCGCCACATGGTCCTTGAAGAGGCTGACCGCCACGGCCGTGTCGGTGAAGGCCCAGACGCCCGCGACCCGGCCGCCGTGCACGACGACGGGGGAGATCCACCCGGCCGCACGGCTCACGTCTTTCCTGTGGTGCGCCGGGATCAGGCGGCTGTCGGCGGTGCCCGGCCCGAGGACGTACTGGTCGAAGCCGGCCAGCAGCCGCACCTCGCGGGAGGGCCGCACGGCCGCCAGCGCGTCGGCGTCCTCGCTGCGGACGTACGCACCGGGCTCGCCGTCCACCTCGACCGGCGTGAGCGCGTCCCCGAGCGCCGCGAACCAGCCCCGCAGCGTCGCCCTGCGGGTCGCGCCGCGCAGCAGCCACGCGTCGAAGGCGGTGGGCGTCGCCGGGCCGTGCGCCCCCAGATACGCGGAGATCACCAAACCGGACGCCTCCTCGGGGTCCGGCACACCGGCCCAGTCCGGCACCCACGACCGTGGTGCGGCGAAGGTGATGTTCCGCCCGCGGGGCAGGCCCTGGCAGAGCCGTCCCGTCCACGCCAGCGGCTTGAGCACCGCGCTCCAGCCCGAGGACAGCTGCTCGCCGAGCCCGGTCAGGTCCTTGCGGGAGCACACGGCCGCGACCAGCTCCTCGCGGGTCAGCTGCCGCCCGTGCAGCTCCTCGTCGACCGCCTCACCCAGCGCCGCCAGCTGCTGCGGGCCGACCCCGAACGCCTTCTGCCAGGACGGCTTCTCCCACGTACGGGCAGCGCCGACCAGGGAGAGATACGCACCGAGCGCCGGTGCGGGGAGCAGATGGAGGGTCCCGCGCATGGCCCAGGTCCTGATCACCGAGCGGTCCGCGAGCGCGGCGTCAACGGAGCCCGGCGCCGGGTCCTTCTGGCGGGAGGCGACCGCCAGCTCGGCGGACGAGGCGACCTGGGCCTGCACCCCGGCCAGCCGCCCGGCGAGCTCCGCGACGGACGCGGCCCCGCGCGGCGCGAGGCTCTGCTGCCGCAGCCGCCAGGCCAGCACCTGGTCGTGACGCACCTTGAGGGTCCGGTTCATGAGCCCATTGCACCGCACGCCACTGACAATCGCCCGGCACCGCAAGTCACGGCGGTGGCAGTGGTGTTCGCCGTGTCCCGCCTCTGTTCCCGCACCACGGGGCGGCGGGATCATACGCTCGCGAGTGCTGGGCACCGGACACCGAAGAGGGAGCCGCCGCATGACCAGATCCGAGCAGACCGTCGCCCACCGCCTCATCGGCTCGGGCCCACGCCATGTCATCGTGCTGCACGACTGGTTCGCCACCTGCGCGGGCTGGGGCACGATCCTGGAGTACCTGGACACCGAGGACTTCACGTACGCGTTCCTGGACTACCGCGGTTACGGCGACCGCAAGGACGTTCCCGGCCGGTACGACCTCCCCGAGATCGCCGACGACGTGCTGACCCTCGCCGACCAGCTCGGCTGGGACCGCTTCGCGCTGGTCGGGCACTCCATGGGCGGCAAGGCGATCCAGCAGGTGCTGGTCCGCGCGCCGGAGCGGGTCAGCCGGCTGCTCGGCCTCGCACCCGTACCGGCGGCGCCGTACCCGATGGACGAGTCGACGCAGGCCCTCTTCTACGGAGCGTCCGAGGACCCCGAGAAGCGCCGCGCCATCCTCGACCTGGTGACCGGCCACCGTACGGGCCGGGCCTGGCAGCGCCGGATGATCAGCCACTCGATGGCGGCCTCCCGCAAGGAGGCGCACGCCGGCTACCTCGCCAGCTGGCACACGCTGGACCTCTCGGACGCGGTCCGCGGCAACCCCGTCCCGGTACGCGTCGTCGTCGGCGAGCACGACCTCGCCCTCACCGCCGACGTCATGCACGCGACATGGCAGAGCTGGTACCCGAACGCCGAGGTCATCACCCTCCCGGGCACGGGTCACTACCCGATGCACGAGACTCCGGTGGCCTTGGCCACCGTGATGGAGGACTTCCTACGGGAGTGAGCCCCCGGGCGTCACTCCTGGCCGGCGGTCCGCTGCTGTTCCGGCGCCGCCCGGGGGCCGTCGCGGTCGTCGGACTTCATGGCCTTGGTCTCCGACTTCAGGATGCGCATCGACTTGCCGAGCCCGCGCGCCATGTCGGGGAGCTTCTTCGAGCCGAAGAGCAGGACGAGGACCGTGAGGATCAGCACCAGGTGCCAGGGCTCGAGGGCATTGCGGAACATGGGGGGCTCGCTCTCGTTGGGGTGCGTTCCCGTGGGTGCGCAGCCGCGCGCCTCGTACGCGCGGTACAGAATCGGACGTTCCGCTCAGTATGACCCGTACGGGAGTACGGGAGGGAAACCGGGGCCGGGGCGCGCGTGAACGGCGGCCCCGGCCCCGGTGTCATAGCGCTGCCTACCAGCTGGACTTCGTCACACCCGGCAGGTAGCCCGCGTGTGCCTGTTCGCGCAGGTTGACGCGGGACAGGCCGAACGTGCGGAAGTAACCGCGCGGGCGGCCGTCGACGCTGTCGCGGTTGCGGACGCGGGTGGCGCTGGCGTCGCGCGGCTGGCGGGCCAGCTCGCTCTGGGCGGCCAGCCGCTCCTCGTCCGGCGTCTTCGGGTCGCGGATGATCGCCTTCAGGGCGGCGCGGCGGGCGGCGTAACGGGCGACGACGACGCGACGCTTCTCGTTCTTCGCGATCTTGCTCTTCTTCGCCATGTCAGACCTTCTCCCCACGGGCGCGGATACGGGCGACGGCGGCCTCGATGCCGATGGTGTCGACGGTCTTGATCGCCTTGGTGCTGAGCCGCAGGCGCACGAAGCGGTTCTCGCTGGGCAGCCAGTACCGCTTGCGCTGGATGTTCGGGTCGAAGCGGCGCGGCGTGCGCCGGTGCGAGTGGGAGATCGTGTTGCCGAAGGCCGGCGTGCGGCCGGTCAGCTGGCAGTGGGCGGACAAGTGAGCTACCTCCTACTGAGCCTTAATGAAAATGACTGTCGTTTCTGTATAGTAGCTCGTATGGCCCGCAACGAACTACGTCCCGTGATCAAGCTCCGGTCCACCGCCGGCACGGGCTACACGTACGTCACCCGCAAGAACCGCCGTAACGACCCCGACCGGCTGGTGCTGAAGAAGTACGACCCGGTCGTCGGCCGGCACGTCGACTTCCGAGAGGAGCGCTGAGCAGCGTCATGAAGCCTGGAATCCACCCCGCGTACGGGCCCGTCGTCTTCCGCGACCGGGCCGCCGACTTCGCTTTCCTCACCCGGTCGACCGCCACCAGCGAGAAGACGGTCGAGTGGGAGGACGGCAACACCTACCCGGTGATCGACGTGGAGATCTCGTCGGCGAGCCACCCCTTCTACACGGGCACCGCGCGCGTACTGGACACCGCGGGGCGCGTGGAGCGCTTCGAGCGCCGGTTCGGCAAGCGGACGCCCGGCGGGCGGCGCGCGGCCGACGGTGAGCGCGGGGACCGCTGATGGACCGCGACCGGCTCTCCGTGGTGATCGTCGGCGGGCTGCACGGGGAGGCCCGCCGGGCCGCCGTCGAGCAGCTGCTGCGGACCGTCCCGGGCAGCGTCGCCCTCCACCACGACCTCGCCACCGCCGCCGACGGCGTCGTGCAGCGCACCGTGCGGGACAGCACGGGCCTGCTGGACAGCGGCGAGGCGCCGCTGGTCAACGACTGCGCCTGCTGCGCGCTGCGCGAGGACCTGGTGCCCGAGCTGGAGCGGCTGGCGGACGGCCGGACGTGCCGGCTGGCCGTCGTGGAGCTGTGGGACTCGGTCGAGCCCAAGGCGATGGCCGAGGTGATCGACTCCTGCGGCGGCGAGTCGCTCGCGCTGACCGGCGTCATGACGGCCGTCGACCCGGCCCTGCTGCTGCCCTACCTGGGCTGCGGCGACGACCTCGCCGAGGCGGGCCTCGCGGCCGCCGCCTCGGACCAGCGGACCGTCGCGGACACCTGGGCGCGTCAGCTGGAGTACCCGCCGGTGCTGGTCGTCGCGCCCGGCGAGGAGCCGGGTGACGAGTCGGACCTCGCGCTGCTGAACCAGCTGCACCCCACGGCGCAGCGCATCCCGGTGGAGTCGCCCGAGCTGGCGGCCGCCGCGACGGCGGGCTTCGACGTGGCGGCCGCCGCCGCGCGCCAGCACCCGGCCTGCGCGCTGCTGCCGCAGGAGGCCGACGAGGCGGACGTCGCGACCCTGGTGTGGCACCGCACGCGGCCGTTCCACCCCGGCCGGCTGCACGCCGCGCTGGAGGACCTGTGCTGCGCCGCCGCGCGCAGCCGGGGCCGCTTCTGGCTGGCCGACCGGCCGGACACGCTGCTGTCCTGGGACGCGGCGGGCGGCGCGCTCTGCGTGGAGAACACCGGGCCGTGGCTGGCCTCGCTGCCGGACGCCGCCTGGGAGATGGTGCCGCCGATGCGCCGGGCCGCCGCCGCGCTGGACTGGGACCCCGAGCACGGCGACCGTGCGCAGCACCTGGTGTTCACCTCGCCCGGCCTGGACCGGGAGGGGCTGACGGCGCTGCTGGAGTCCTGCCTGCTCACCGACGCGGAGTACGCGCGCGGCCGGGAGTACTGGCGGCAGCTGTCCACCGCGTTCGACGAACTGCTCGACCCGGTGCCGTAGTCGGCATCCGCCGACCGCGATACGCGTGTGTCGTGCATCTACATCAATTCTCGGTCGTCTTCGATGGCCCGATTTCGTGAGGAACCCCTGTCATGCCCCGTCGTCCCGACCCGCGCAAGAAGAGCGCGCCGCGCCCCAACCCGCTCGACGCGGCGGGGATCACCTACATCGACTACAAGGACACCGACCTGCTCCGGAAGTTCATCTCCGACCGCGGGAAGATCCGCAGCCGCCGCATCACCAGGGTTTCTGCCCAGCAGCAGCGGCAGATCGCCGCGGCGATCAAGAACGCGCGGGAGATGGCGCTGCTGCCGTACGCCTCGCGCTGACCGTACGCCGCCGGGCATGGGGAGCGGGGCGGAGGGGAAGGCGCTCGACGGACGAGGTGCGGCCCGACGAGCTGTGACGGGCTGGCCACAGGCTGTCGTGCACGTGCATCTGCCCGAGCATTGGCATATGAACAGAGTTATGATCCCGGGCAGTTGACGCCATTTCTCACCGGGAGAGACCAGTGCCCCACGCGTACAACGGCATGGCCGCATCGGATCTCGACGGAGTGGTGTGGCAGAAGAGCCGGCACAGCAACTCCAACGGTACGTGTGTGGAGTTCGCCAAGCTGCCCGGCGGCGACGTGGCGGTGCGCAACTCCCGCTTCCCCGACGGGCCGGCGCTCGTCTATACGCCGGCGGAGATCGAATCGATGCTGCTCGGCATCAAGGACGGCGAGTTCGACCACCTGATACGGGACTGATGCCGCCACGGGGCCGGTCTCTGCGCATGCAGGTGACACCTGCACGTGCATATGTCACATGTGTATGCGTGGTCAGCTCGCCTGGGCCCGGGAGGCGGCCGTGGCCTGGGCCGGGACCTGCGGCAGCTGGAAGAGCGCCCAGACGACCTTGCCGTGCGGGACGTCCTCCAGGCGGTGCCAGCCCCAGCTGTCGCTGAAGGAGTCCACCAGGTAGAGCCCGCGCCCGGACTCCGCGGAGAAGTCCGCCTCGCCCTCGACCGGGGAGGCGTCGCTGCTGTCCCGTACCGCGCAGACCAGCCGGCCCGCCCAGCGGATCAGGTGGAGTCTCGGCGCGTCGTCCCGCTCCGGCGCCGCGTGCCGCAGCGCGTTGGTGACCAGCTCGGACACGACGAGCGCGACGCTGTCGAAGAGCTCGTCCATGTTCCAGTGCTGCAGCGTCTCACGGGTGAACTGCCGCGCGCCGCGCACCGATTCGTACTGCGGCCGCAGGGTCCAGGAGACGGAGCCGGCGATGGCTGCGGGGTCGACTGGCGGAAGCCCCTGCCATAACGGCGCGAGCATGGTCGAAACCTTGGTCCCCATGCGAGGCACTCCTGGCGTTCGCGGACGTCACGATCCAGACGGGTGTGCCCAGATCTCGCGGGTCTTTCACGAGCGTGCATGTGTGCGACCTCCATGGTTCCGAATGCTTACGGCAGATGCAAGGGCAGATGCACGTGCACGCGTCCAGTTTGTGTACGGCCGTAGGCATAGCGGCGTAATTCTTCCTACGCACTCTTGTGCCGGGCTTTACCGAAGCCGCGAGAACAGGCCCATATCCGTAACCGGTTGAGCACGCAACGGAGCCCGAACGTGGCAGACTGCCGCTCATTGTTGGACGGGGTGGGTCACGGGAGGGTCGAAGTTGTGACCGCAAGTGAGTCGAGCGGATCTGTGGTGCGGCGCATCCTGCTGGGGTCGCAGCTGCGGAGGCTGCGAGAGTCCCGCGGGATAACACGTGAGGCGGCCGGCTATTCGATCCGTGCGTCGGAATCGAAGATCAGCCGTATGGAGCTGGGGCGGGTGAGCTTCAAGGCGCGGGACGTGGCGGACCTGCTGACCCTCTACGGCGTCGGGGACGAGGCCGAGCGCGACTCCCTCCTCGGGCTGGCCCGCGAGGCCAACGTGGCGGGCTGGTGGCACAGTTACGGCGATGTACTTCCCGGCTGGTTCCAGACATATGTGGGTCTGGAAGGAGCCGCTTCGCACATACGCACCTACGAGGTGCAGTTCGTGCACGGTCTCCTGCAGACGGAGGGGTACGCGCACGCCGTCGTGAGCCGCGGCATGCGCGGCGCCCCGGAGGCCGAGATCGACCGCCGCGTCGCCCTGCGCCAGGAGCGCCAGAAGCTGCTGATCGCGGAACGGGCGCCGCAGTTCGACTGTGTACTGGACGAGGCCGCGCTGCGCCGTCCGTACGGCGACCGTTCCGTCATGCGCGGCCAGCTCCAGCATCTGATCGACATCTCGGAGCGCCCGAACGTGCGGCTGCAGGTCGTGCCCTTCAACTTCGGCGGGCACGCGGGCGAGAGCGGCGCCTTCACGATGCTGCGCTTCCCCGAGTCCGACCTCTCCGACATCGTCTATCTGGAGCAGCTCACCAGCGCGCTGTATCTGGACAAGGCCGAGGAGGTCGGCCAGTACGAGCGGGTGATGAGCAGCCTCCAGGAGGAGAGCCTGGATCCGTCCGGCACCCGGGATCTTCTCCGGGGACTCCTCCAACTGACGTGACTCGCCAGTAGAATGACGCCGGCTCAGCCCACCCCACAGGCGCCCGCACAGAGTAGGAACGCCCATGTCCTTCTTCTCCGACCTGGCCTACCAGTACATCGACGGTGAGTGGCGGGTCGGCAGCGGCTCGTGGGACATCATCGACTTCAACCCGTACGACCAGGAGAAACTCGCCTCCGTCACGGTCGCGGGCGTGGACCAGGTCGACGAGGCGTACCGGGCGGCCGAGCGCGCGCAGCTTGAGTGGGCTCGCACCAATCCGTACAGCCGCCGGCTGATATTCGAGAACGCGCTGCGCATCGTCCAGGAGCGCGAGGACGAGATCATCGAGGCGATCGTCGTCGAGCTCGGCGGTACGCGCGTCAAGGCGGCCTACGAGGTGCGCACGGCGCAGGAGTTCCTGCGCGAGGCGGTACAGCTCGCGCTGCGCCCCGAAGGCCGCATCGTGCCGTCCCCCGTGGAGGGCAAGGAGAACCGCGTCTACCGGCTGCCGGTCGGCGTCATCGGCGTGATCAGCCCGTACAACTTCCCTTTCCTGGTCACGCTGAAGTCGGTGGCGCCCGCGCTGGCCCTGGGCAACGCCGTCGTCGTCAAGCCGAATCAGAACACCCCGGTGGTCGGCGGCGGCCTGATCGCCAAGATCTTCGAGGACGCGGGCCTGCCGGCCGGCCTGCTGAACGTCCTGATAACGGACATCGCCGAGATCGGCGACGCGCTGATAGAGCACCCGGTGCCCCGGGTGATCTCCTTCACCGGCTCGGACAAGGTCGGCCGGCACGTCGCCGCGGTCACCGCGGGCCACTTCAAGCGCGCCATTCTCGAACTGAGCGGCAACAGCGCGCTGATCGTCCTGGACGACGCGGACATCGACTACGCGGTGGACGCCGCGGTCTTCAGCCGCTTCGTGTACCAGGGCCAGGTCTGCATGGCGGCCAACCGCATCCTCGTGGACCGCAAGGTCGAGGCGGAGTTCACAGAGAAGTTCGTGGCCCGGGTCCGGAAGCTGAAGACCGGCGACCCGCGCGACCCGGACACCCACATCGGGCCGCTCATCAACAGCTTCCAGGCCGAGGCCCTGACCGCGCTGGTGGAGCGGGCGGTCGCCGAGGGCGCCACGCCCCTGGTGCGCGGCAGTACGCGGGGCAATCTGGTCGAGCCGACGGTGCTGTCGGGACTGCCCGCCGACTCCGCGCTGTACGGGCAGGAGATCTTCGGGCCCGTGGTGCTGCTCGGCGCGTTCGACGGCGAGGAGGAGGCGGTACGGCTCGCCAACGACTCCCCGTACGGCCTGAGCGGCGCGGTGCACACCGGCAACGTGGAGCGCGGTGCGCGGGTGGCCCGGGAGATCGAGACCGGCATGATCCACATCAACGACAGCACGGTCCAGGACGAGCCGCTGGTGGCCTTCGGCGGCGAGAAGGCGTCCGGAGTCGGGCGGCTGAACGGCGAGTCGACGGTGGAGGCGTTCACGACCCAAAAGTGGGTCTCGATCCAGCATGAGCGGACGACGTTTCCGTTCTGAGTTCTCTTTGCTGGTCTCTTTCTGACGGGTTCGGTGCGAGCGATCCTTGCGGACAGAACCTGACCGCAAGGGTTCGTAGCTTGGTCGGTGCCGGGGGAAACCCACCGGCACCCACGAAGCGACGAAAGGCGGCTGCCATGCCCACTCACGTGCCTGCCGAGACCCACGGCGACGAGCGCGGCGCGCTCCTGGCCTTCCTGGAGGCGCAGCGCGGCGGCGTCCGCCGCACGCTGCTCGGCCTGACCGACGAAGCGGCCGCGCGCCGCCCCAGTGCCAGCGAGCTGTCCCTGTCCGGGCTGCTCAAGCACGTCGCGCAGACCGAGCAGGGCTGGCTGGAGATCGCGCAGGAGCTGCCGCCCTCCATCAAGCGCGACGAGAGCACCTGGCACCTCGGCTTCCAGCTGGAGGAGGGCGAGACCGTCGCGGGCATGCTGGCCTACTGGGACGGGGTGGCGCAGCGCACGGAGGAGCTCATCCGCTCGGTGCCGAGCCTGGACGACACCTTCCCGCTGCCCGAAGCGCCGTGGTTCCCGCCGCATGCCCGGCAGTCCATGCGCTGGCTGGTGCTGCACCTGATCGAGGAGATCGCGCGGCACGCGGGCCACGCCGACATCGTCCGCGAGTCACTGGACGGCGCGACGGCCTTCGCCCTGGTGGACGAGGAGCGGGCGCTGCGCGAGAAGCAGGCGGTGCAGGAGCCGGAGTCCGCCGGGCAGTAGCGTCTGACCGGCAAGGTCACACCCGGGGACGAGGAGAGCGCGGGCGATGTCGGCGATCCGGCTGCTGGTACTGGGAGCCGTGCGGCAGCACGGCCGGACCCACGGCTACCAAGTACGCAGCGACCTGGAGTACTGGGGCGCCCACGAGTGGTCGAACGCCAAGCCCGGCTCGATCTACCACGCGCTGAAGCAGATGGCGAAGCAGGGACTGCTGCGCGCGCACGAGACTGCGCCGAGCACGGCCGGCGGGCCGCCGCGCACGGAGTACGAGCTGACGGACGCCGGGGAGGCGGAGTACTTCGCGCTGCTGCGTGCCGCGCTCTCCCAGCACGACCAGAAGGTGGACGTGCTGAGCGCCGGCATCGGCTTCATGGTCGACCTGCCGCGCCGGGAGGCGGTGGCCCTGCTGACGGAGCGGGTGCGGGCCCTGGAGGCGTGGCGGGCCGAGGTCACGGGGCACTACGTCCCCGAGGACGGCCCGGAGCAGCTCGGCCACATCGGCGAGATCATGAACATGTGGGTGCACGCCGCGGACACCGGAGCGGAGTGGACCCGCTCCCTGATCGCGCGCATCGAAGGGGGCGCCTACGTCTTCGCGGGCGAGGGCGCGCCCTTCGTGGGCGTACTGCCGGAGGGCACGCCGAACCCGTTCGCGGACAAGCCGCCGTTCGGGGGCTAGCCGCGGGCTCTCAGCCCGTGCCGGACATCAGCCCCTGCCGTCCATCAGCCCGTGCCGGCCATCGACAGCTTCGCGGCGAAGCCCAGGAAGGCGGCGCCGGCGCCCGCGGTCAGGCCCGCGGTGAGGCGGCGCCGCTTGCGGAAGGTCGCGGCCAGATACGTACCGCTGAAGATCAGGATCGACAGGTACGTGAAGCTGAACAGCTGGGCCCACGCGCCGAGCGCCAGGAAGGACAGCGTCTGGTGCGCGTAGTGCGGATCGACGAACTGCACGAAGAAGGAGATGAAGAACAGGATCGCCTTCGGGTTGAGCAGGCTGACCACGAGGGCGCGGCGGTACGGCCGCTCGGTCTCCTCCTTGGGCCGCGCGGGCGAGGCGCCCTCCCCGTCCCTCTCGGCCTTGCGGGCCTCCCGGCCGCGCCACATCGCCACCGCGCCGCGCAGCATCCCGATCGCCAGCCAGGTCAGATAGCCGGCACCCGCGAACTTCACGACCCCGAAGGCCAGCGGGCTGGCCTGCAGCAGCGATGCCACGCCGCCCGCCGAGAGCGTCATCAGCACTGCGTCGCCGCACAGCACGCCGGCGGCGGCCCGGTAGGCCACCCTCGGGCCGCGCCGCGCGGCGACCGAGACGACGTACAGCGAGTTCGGGCCCGGCAGCAGGATGATCAGCGCGAGACCCGCGAGATACGTCGAAAGATCCGTTATCCCCAGCATGGCCGCAGGATGCCATCCGGAACCGGAAGGGTCACGCCGTTTCCGGGATGCGGACACGACTCACACCGGGACGGCGGGCTTGCACCTCACGCGACGTGAGGCGGCACCGTGAAGGCGTACCGAGAAGGGAGCGGAGATGACGTACTCCGTGGGACAGGTCGCCGGGTTCGCCGGCGTCACGGTGCGCACCCTGCACCACTACGACGAGATCGGACTGCTCTCGCCGAGCGCGCGCAGCCACGCGGGCCACCGGCGCTACGACGACGCCGACCTCGACCGGCTGCAGCGCGTCCTGTTCTACCGGGAGCTCGGCTTTCCGCTCGACGAGGTCGCGGCACTTCTGGACGACCCGGACGCGGACCCCCAGGAGCACCTGCGGAGGCAGCACGACCTGCTGACCGCCCGGATCGAGAAGCTGCAGAAGATGGCCGCGGCCGTGGCGACCGCGATGGAGGCACGCAGGATGGGCATCAATCTGACCCCCGAGGAGAAGTTCGAGGTCTTCGGGGACTTCGACCCGGACCAGTACGCCGAGGAGACCGAGCGGCGCTGGGGCGGCACGGAGGCGTACAAGGAGTCGCAGCGCCGCGCCGCCACGTACACCAAGGAGGACTGGAAGCGGCTGACGGCGGACTTCGACGCGATCCACCGCCGGATGGGCGAGCTGCTGGCGCAGGGCGTGCCGGCCGACTCGGAGGCGGCGGCGGACGTCGCCGAGGAGCACCGCCGCTTCATTTCCCGGCACCACTACGAGTGCTCGTACGAGATGCACACCTGTCTCGGCGAGATGTACGTCGCGGACGAGCGCTTCACCGCCACGTACGAGGCGATCCGGCCCGGACTCGCGGCCTACATGCGGGACGCGATGCTCGCGAACGCGGTCCGCCGTTCCTGAGGGGCTCGGGGGCGCCGGGACGGACAGCTGGAACCAAGGGGCGGCACGAGGCGTTGATAGCTTTGGGCCGCATACTGCGCCTGTACCCCGCTCTCCGCCTGCCGACCGATCCGGCGCCCTCGACCCAGGAGCCCTGCCCACCGTGAACACTCTCGCGCTCGGCCCCCAGTGGCTGGACCCGGACTATCTGATCGGCACGTTCGGCCTGATCGGCGTTCTGGTCATCGTCTTCGCGGAGTCCGGTCTGCTGATCGGTTTCTTCCTGCCCGGTGACTCCCTGCTGTTCACGACCGGCCTGCTGGTCACGGCCGGGAAGCTGGACAAGCCGCTGTGGCTGGTGTGTCTGCTGATCGTGCTGGCGGCGGTGCTGGGCGACCAGGCGGGCTATCTCTTCGGCCGGAAGGTCGGGCCCTCGCTGTTCAAGCGGCCCGACTCCAAGCTGTTCAAGCAGGAGAACGTCGAGAAGGCACACGACTTCTTCGAGAAGCACGGCCCGAAGTCGCTGATCCTGGCCCGCTTCGTGCCGATCGTGCGGACGTTCACGCCGATCATCGCGGGCGTGAGCCGGATGAACTACCGCTCGTTCATCACCTTCAACGTCATCGGCGGCGTGCTGTGGGGCGCGGGTGTGACGCTGCTCGGCGCCGCGCTGGGCGGCATCGAGTTCGTGCACAAGAACATCGAAGCCATCCTCGTCCTGATCGTGCTGATCTCCGTCGTGCCGATCATCATCGAGTACCTCCGCGGCCGTAAGAAGGGCAAGAAGGCGGCCGCTGAGCGCGCCGAGGGCGCCGAGGGCGCCGCGGGCCAGGACGTGCCGCAGGGCGGCCCCGCGGACGCCACCCAGCCGATGCCGCGCGTCCCGTACGAGGGCGAGGAGCGCGCCCCGTACGGCGGCGGCCAGGGCGGTCACGGGCCGGCTCCGTACGGCGCGCAGCAGGACCGGCCCCAGTACGGCGGGCAGCAGCAGCCCCCGTACGGCCGCCAGGAGCCCCCGTACGGCCGCGGCCAGGCTTCGTACGGCCAGGACCAGGCTTCGTACGGTCGGGGACAGGCCCCGTACGGCCAGGGGCAGGCGTCGCCGTACGGGCGGCAGGATCCGGCCTCTTACGGCGGACAGCAGGCCCCCTACGGAGGGCAGCAGGCATCCTCCTACGGTGACCAGCAGGCGCCTCGGGCGCAGCAGCCGCCGTACGGCCGGCAGGACGCTCCGCAGGCCCCGCAGGCGCCGTACGGACAGCAGCCGCAGCAGCCCCAGCAGCCCCCGTACGGCGGGCAGTCCGGGCCCGCTCCGTACGGCCGTCCCGCGCAGCAGCCGGGCGGTCCGGAGCAGTATCATTCAGAGCCGCAGCACCCTCAGCAGGGGCCGCAGCAGCCGCATCCCCAGGATCACCAGCAGCCTCCGGGCGAGGGGCGCCGCGGCCGCCACGCCAAGCGCTGACCGGCTGCGCAGCACATCCCCCGTACCGCACCGCCCTTGGGCGTCCCTTCCGTTTCCGCGTCGCCGCGGAACGGTCCAGGGGCGCCTTCGCGGCGTCCAGGGCGGGTTCACCCCCCTCACCCCATTTCCCACCCTGCGAACCCC
>NZ_NHSG01000111.1:0-23534 GCF_020024005.1 Streptomyces purpurogeneiscleroticus | reverse complement strand
CCACCCCTGGCACCCCCGCTCCGACCAGTCCTGACGGGCCGTCGGGCACAGCATTGATCCGTACGAACCCTCCTGCGCGGACCCTTCCGGGCAGTAGCATCCGCTGAACGGGACCGGCCCCAGTGGTGCTCCCGTCGACGGTGCTCCCCAAAAGCGTGGAGGAACGATGCAGGCGACTGCCACGGTGCTGGTCTACAGCGACGACGCGGGCACCCGCGAGCAGGTGCGCCTCGCGGCCGGCCGGCGACCCGCCGCCGATGTGCCGCAGGTGGAGATTGTGGAGTGCGCGACGCTCCCGGCCGTCCTCACGGCCCTGGAGCAGGGCGGCATCGACGTCTGTGTGCTGGACGGCGAGACCGCGCCGGCGGGCGGCATGGGCGTGTGCCGGCAGATCAAGGACGAGATCTTCAACTGCCCGCCGGTGCTGCTGCTCATGGGCCGCCCGCAGGACTCCTGGCTCGCGACCTGGAGCCGGGCCGACGCCGCGGTGACCCACCCGGTCGACCCGGTGGCGTTCGCCGACGCGCTGGCGGGGCTGCTGCGCCGCCGTCTGCTCGCGCAGACCTGAGCGCGGCCGCTCGCGGCCACCGAGGACGTACAGCGCCCCGTCCGGGCGGGAATGGCCCGGACGGGGCGCTGTGTGCCGTTCTGCGGGCCGCTCAGACCCGCGGGCGCAGTCGGGCAGCGTCGGCGGGCGCCGCGGCCTCCTCGTCGCTTCCGGCGCCGCTCACGCCGTCGCCCAGAGCGCTGCCTGCGAGCCACTTCTCCCACGACAGGTTCCAGTCACCGAACCCGTTGTCGAACGGGACCATTTTGTCGCCCTTGCTGTTGACCACCTGGACGACGTCGCCGACCCGTACCCGGCCGAAGAACCAGCGCGCGTCACCGGTCGACATGCCGGTACAGCCGTGGCTGACGTTGGCCGCGCCCTGCGAGCCCACGGACCAGGGCGCCGCGTGCACGTATTCGCCGCTCCACGTGACCCGGGTGGCCCAGCGGACCGGCAGGTCGTACGCCTCCGAACTGTCGCGGGCGATGCCCACGGTGGTGCTGCGCATCCGGACGAACGGCTCCTTGCCCAGCACGGTCTTGATGCCGTTGCGGGTCTCGAAGCCGGCCTTGCCGGTGGTGACGGGCAGCGTCTTGATCACCTTGCCGTTGCGCCGGACCGTCATCCGGTGCGCGGCGGCGTCGGTGACCGCCTCGACCCGGTCGCCGGTACGGATCCGCACGGGCTTGCCGGGCCCGCCGTACAGGCCCTTGGCGATCTTCAGGCCCTGCAGGTTGCTGTACGCCTCGACGGTGGCGTGCGCGGGCCAGTAGGAACGCGGGCGGTAGTGCAGCGTCCGGTCGTCGACCCAGTGCCAGGAACCCACCACGCGCGGGCTGCTGTCGACCTTCAGGGCACCCTCCACGAGCGCCTTGGTGCGCGCGCCGTGCACCGGGCGGCTGAGCTCCGCGGTGAGCGGCTGGCCGACGCCGTACGTGCCGCTGTCCGGCCCGAAGGTGACCCGCAGCCGCCGGTCGCCGCCGCCCTCCGTCGCCATCCGCAGGACCTTGCGGCCCGGCTTGCCGTCGCTGTCCTCGGTGCTGACCCGCACGGTGTAGCGGGTACCGGCGGCGAGCGGCACGGTGCTGCGCCAGCGGGTGCCGTCGGCGGTCAGCCGGCCGCGGATATGACGGCCCGCGGTGTCCGTCGCGGTGACGTCCGTGATCCGCGCCTCGTCGCCCTTGGTGGTGACTTCCAGTGGCCGGTCGGGGTCGGCCTTCCGCTCGCCCCCCGGGGCGTTGGCCACGATCTGGCCGGCCGCGTCGTAGGGCTGGGCGGCGAGCGGATCCGACGTGGCCCCGCCGCACCCGGTGGCCCCCGCCACCAGGGGCAGCAGGAGGGCTGAGCTGAGCACCGTCCGGGATCGTGGCATATGGCTCATAGGCCCAAAATAGGAAGAGGCACGCCGGTACGGCGCGTTCAAGGACTGCAAATGGGTCGGACCCGGCCACTCCTTGGAGTGACCGGGCCCGACCCGTCCGTACGAGAACGGCGCTTACTGCGTGCGGTTCTCGCCCCGGTAGTACTCGAACACCCAGCCGAACAGGCCGACGAGGATGATCGGCGCGGAGAAGTACAGCAGCCACCAGCCGAAGACGACGCCCAGGAAGGCGAACGCGCCGCCGATACCCAGGGAGAGCGGCTGCCAGCTGTGCGGGCTGAAGAAGCCCACCTCACCGGCGTCGTCCGCCACGTCGGCGTCCTTGCGGTCCTGCGCTCCGGTGTCGACACGCCGGGCCGTGAAGGCCAGGTAGTAGCCGATCATGATGCACAGGCCGAACGAGAGGAACAGCGCGGTGGTGCCTACCGGCTCCTTCGACCAGACGCCATAGACGATCGCCATGGCGAGGACGAAGACGGAGAGCCAGATGAACATCTTGCCCTGGATCTTCACTTGCCGGCCTCCTTCGTGCCGCCCATGAGCGCCGTGTCCTTCTGACCGTCGTTCTCGAGCACGTCGAGCGCGGCGATCTCGGGGTGGTGCAGGTCGAACGCCGGGGATTCGGAGCGAATGCGCGGCAGCGTGAGGAAGTTGTGCCGCGGCGGCGGGCAGGAGGTGGCCCACTCCAGCGAGCGGCCGAAGCCCCACGGGTCGTCGACCTCGATCTTCTTGCCGTACTTCGCCGTCTTCCAGACGTTGTAGAAGAACGGCAGGATCGACAGGCCCAGCAGGAAGGAGCTGATCGTCGAGATCGTGTTCAGGGCGGTGAAGCCGTCGGCCGCCAGGTAGTCGGCGTAACGACGCGGCATGCCCTCGGCGCCCAGCCAGTGCTGGACGAGGAAGGTGCCGTGGAAGCCGATGAACAGCGTCCAGAACGTGATCTTGCCGAGCCGCTCGTCCAGCATCTTGCCGGTGAACTTCGGCCACCAGAAGTGGAAGCCGGCGAACATCGCGAAGACGACCGTACCGAAGACGACGTAGTGGAAGTGCGCCACGACGAAGTACGAGTCGGAGATGTGGAAGTCCAGCGGCGGCGAGGCCAGGATGACGCCGGTCAGACCGCCGAAGGTGAAGGTGATCAGGAAGCCGACCGCCCACAGCATCGGGGTCTCGAAGGACAGCGAGCCCTTCCACATCGTGCCGATCCAGTTGAAGAACTTCACACCGGTCGGAACCGCGATGAGGAACGTCATGAAGGAGAAGAACGGCAGCAGTACACCGCCCGTGACGTACATGTGGTGCGCCCACACGGTCACCGACAGACCCGCGATCGAAATCGTCGCCGCGATCAGACCGATGTAACCGAACATCGGCTTCCGGGAGAAGACCGGAATGACCTCGGAAATGATGCCGAAGAACGGCAGCGCGATGATGTACACCTCTGGGTGGCCGAAGAACCAGAAGAGGTGCTGCCAGAGCAGTGCGCCACCATTTGCCGCATCGAACACATGCGCACCGAACTTACGGTCCGCCTCCAGGGCGAACAGCGCGGCGGCCAGCACCGGGAAGGCCAGCAGGACCAGCACACCGGTCAGCAGGACGTTCCAGGTGAAGATCGGCATGCGGAACATCGTCATGCCGGGGGCGCGCATGCAGATGATCGTGGTGATGAAGTTGACCGAGCCGAGGATCGTGCCGAAGCCGGAGAAGGCCAGGCCCATGATCCACATGTCGGCGCCGACGCCCGGCGAGCGGACCGCGTCCGACAGCGGGGAGTAGGCGAACCAGCCGAAGTCGGCCGCACCCTGCGGGGTGAGGAAGCCGGCCACCGCGATCAGCGAGCCGAAGAGGTAGAGCCAGTAGGCGAACATGTTCAGCCGCGGGAACGCCACGTCGGGCGCGCCGATCTGCAGCGGCATGATCCAGTTGGCGAACCCGGCGAACAGGGGCGTCGCGAACATCAGCAGCATGATCGTGCCGTGCATCGTGAACGCCTGGTTGAACTGCTCGTTCGACATGATCTGCGTGCCGGGACGGGCCAGCTCGGCGCGCATGAAGAGCGCCATCAGGCCGCCGATGCAGAAGAAGGCGAACGACGTCACCAGATAGAGCGTGCCGATCGTCTTGTGGTCGGTGGTCGTCAGCCACTTCACCACGACGTTGCCGGGTTGCTTCCTGCGTACGGGCGGTGCTGCCGGAGCCGATGCGGCGGCGGCACCCTGAGGTTCGTTGAGGATGCTCACTTGTTCTTGGTCTCCGCGTTCCTGGCGTGATCGGTCTGCTCGATACCGGCCGGCAGGTAACCGTTCTGGCCCTTCTTCGCCAGGTCCTTCAGGTGCTCCTGATACCGCTCGGGAGACACGACCTTGACGTTGAAGAGCATCCGGGAGTGGTCAACGCCGCAGAGCTCGGCGCACTTGCCCATGAAGGTGCCCTCCTTGTTCGGAGTCACCTCGAAGACATTGGTGTGACCCGGGATGACGTCCTGCTTCATCAGGAACGGCACCACCCAGAAGGAGTGGATGACATCACGCGAGGTCAGGATGAACTGGACGGTCTCGCCCTTGGGCAGCCACAGCGTGGGGCCGGGGTTGCCGTTCTGCGGGTTCCGGTCGCCCGGCGTGCCCTGGTCGTAGACGCCCTCGGCACCCTCGGGAGCCGACTTCTTCATCCTGTCGGGGATCGCGGAGAGTTCCTTGGAGTTCACCGCCGAGTTCGACTTGTTGCCGTCGACGTCCTCCATGTAGTTGAACGCCCAGCTCCACTGGAAGCCCACCACGTTCACGACGTGGTCCGGCTTCTTGGAAGTCTTCAGGAGTTCGTTCTCATCGCGCGCGGTGAAGTAGAACAGCACCGCGATGATGATGAACGGGACGATGGTGTACAACGCCTCGATCGGCATGTTGTACCGGGTCTGTGCGGGGACCTCCACCTTGGTCCGGCTGCGGCGGTGGAAGATCCAGCTCCAGATGATCAGGCCCCACACCAGCACGCCCGTTGCGAGGGCGGCGGCCCAGGAGCCCTGCCAAAGGGAGAGGATCCGCGGCGCCTCATCCGTGACCGGCGTTGGAAAACCGAGGCGGGGGAAGTCCTTGTATGTGCAACCGGTCGCGGTCGCCAGGACCAGGCCCGCAGCCAGCACCTGCGGCAGCTTCCGCCGCATCGGGCGCCGCGACGAGCGGTCGGAGCCGTTGGGACTCACGTAGCGCCTTCCCGAGAGTCTCGCCCGCAGAACCGGCTGCGGCCGTCTCAGCTGGTCGGTCGCCGGCCCGTCACGGGCAGGGGTTTGGATGTTTATGCGGACCAAACCCTACTGGACGCTATTTGGCGCCGCGCGGGGAGGGTGCCCAACGCGGCGCGTTGCCCCTCGAAGGGGTGGCACAACCCTCTCATCAGGCCCCCGCAGCATCCGGATTACCCGCTTCCCTCCGGCATCTGACGCCGCGCCCGGCCGCTGCCGCCCGGCGTCTCTCCGGCGCCTTCCGGGTGTCCGACGCCGCGTCGGCCCGGCGGACCGTACGCGTTAGCGTTTCGACCGTGCCCTACTTCGATGCCGCGTCCTCCGCTCCCCTGCACCCCGTCGCCCGCGAGGCGCTGCACGCCGCGCTCGACGAGGGCTGGGCCGATCCGGCCCGGCTGTACCGGGAGGGGCGGCGCGCCCGGCTGCTGCTGGACGCCGCGCGCGAGACCGCGGCGGAGGCGGTCGGCTGCCGCCCCGACGAGCTGGTCTTCACCCCGTCGGGCACCCGCGCGGTGCACACGGGCATCGCGGGCGCGCTGGCCGGCCGGCGGCGTGTCGGCGCCCGGCTCGTCCACTCCGCCGTCGAGCACTCCTCCGTACTGCACGCGGCGGAGACGCACGAGGCCGCGGGCGGCGGCGTGGCCGTGGTGGGCTGCGACCGTACCGGCCGGGTGGACCCGGCGGAGTTCGCCGCCGCGCTCACCCCGGACACCGCGCTGGCCGCCCTGCAGTCCGCCAACCACGAGGTGGGCACCGAACAGCCGGTGGCCGAGGCGGCGGAGGCGTGCCGCGAGGCGGGCGTGCCGCTGCTGGTGGACGCCGCCCAGTCGCTGGCCTGGGGCCCGGTGCCGGGCGCCTGGTCGGTGCTGGCGGGCAGCGCGCACAAGTGGGGCGGCCCGGCCGGGGTGGGGCTGCTGGTGGTGCGCAAGGGCACCCGCTTCGCGCACCAGGGACCGGCCGACGAGCGCGAGTCGGGGCGCGCCCCCGGCTTCGAGAACATCCCGGCGGTGGTGGCCGCCGCCGCGTCGCTGCGCGCCGTACGCGCGGAGGCGGTGACCGAGGCGGCCCGGCTGCGCGGCCTGGTGGACCGGATCCGCTCCCGGGTGCCGGAGCTGGTTCCGGACGTGGCGGTGGTCGGCGACCCGGAGCGGCGGCTGCCGCACCTGGTGACCTTCTCGTGTCTCTATGTCGACGGGGAGACGCTGCTGCACGCCCTGGACCGGGCGGGGTTCTCCGTCTCCTCCGGCTCCTCGTGCACCTCCAGCACGCTCACCCCCAGCCACGTCCTGAAGGCGATGGGCGTGCTCTCGGAGGGCAATGTCCGGGTATCGCTGCCGGCCGGGACCTCCGCCGCCGACGTGGACCGCTTCCTGGAGGTGCTGCCGGGCGCGGTCGCCGCCGTACGGGAGCAGCTGGGCGCGCCCACGGAACGGCCCGCGCACGCCCCCGAGGGCACGTCCGGCGAGCTCGTCGTGGACGCGCTCGGCGCCCGCTGCCCGGTCCCCGTGATCGAGCTGGCGAAGGCGATCACGGAGGTCCCGGTCGGCGGCACGGTGACGGTGCTGTCCGACGACGAGGTGGCGGCGCTGGACATCCCGGCGTGGTGCTGGACGCAGGGCCAGGAGTACCTGGGGGAAGCCCCGGAGCCCCCGGCGCGCGGCGCCGCCTACGTGGTGCGGCGCCGCGCCTGACCGGAACGGCTCAGTTCAGGTACTCCTGGATCTCGGCGGCGGCCTCGTGGCCGTACGCCTTGGTGAAGCGGTCCAGGAAGTGGCTGCGGCGCAGCTCGTACTCCTGCGTGCCGACCGTCTCGATGACGAGGGTCGCCAGCATGCAGCCGACCTGCGCGGCGCGCTCCAGGGGCACGCCCCAGGCGAGGCCGGAGAGGAAGCCCGCGCGGAAGGCGTCGCCGACGCCGGTCGGGTCGGCCTTGGCGTTCTCCTCGGGCACGCCGACCTCGATGGCGGGCTCGCCCGTGCGCTCGATGCGGACGCCGCTGGCCCCGAGGGTGGTGACGCGGGTGCCGACCTTGCCGAGGATCTCCTCGTCGGTCCAGCCGGTCTTGGACTCGATGAGGCCCTTCTCGTACTCGTTGGAGAAGAGGTAGGCCGCGCCGTCCATGAGGGTGCGGATGTCGTCGCCGTCCATGCGGGCGATCTGCTGCGAGAAGTCGGCCGCGAAGGGGATGGACCGGGAGCGGCACTCCTCGGTGTGCCTGATCATCGCCTCGGGGTCGTCGGCGCCGATCAGGACCAGGTCCAGGCCGCCCACGCGCTCGGCGACGTGCTGCAGCTCGATGAGGCGGGCCTCGCTCATCGCGCCGGTGTAGAAGGAGCCGATCTGGTTGTGGTCGGCGTCGGTGGTGCACACGAAGCGGGCGGTGTGCAGCACCTCGGAGATCCGCACGGACGCGGTGTCCACGCCGTGCCGGTCCAGCCAGGCGCGGTACTCGCCGAAGTCGTTGCCGGCGGCGCCGACCAGGATCGGCTCGGTGCCGAGCTGGCCCATGCCGAAGCAGATGTTCGCTGCGACGCCACCGCGCCGTACGTCCAGCTGGTCGACGAGGAAGGAGAGGGAGACCGTGTGGAGCTGGTCGGCGACCAGCTGGTCGGCGAAGCGTCCGGGGAAGGTCATCAGATGGTCGGTGGCGATGGAGCCGGTGACTGCGATACGCACGGCGATTCGCTCCTGCGGGGAGGCGTGGGGCGGTGACGGACGTGACCCAACGCTACCCGTTCGGGACTGCCGCTCCGACCTGGCGAAACTACCCGATAGTAGGTCTTCTTCCCCGGGGCGAAGGGTGCGTACGGTGCGCGTATGACCCAGCATGTGAAGCGTGTCACAGCAGCTCACCCCGCCGGCCGTCGCCCGGACGGCGGCGAGCACGACTCGATGGAGCAACTGCGCGGCGACTGCGCCCGCATGGCGCCGCACTGGAAGCCGGACGGGCTGTCGGACGGTCCGCGGCGGCCGGCCGCCGAGCTGCGCGGGATCACGGTCCCCGCCATCTCTGCGAAACTGCTGGAAGGGATGTCCGAGTACGGCGACTGAGTACGGCGATCCATACCTCCACCGCTCTTCCACGGGCCGCGGGCGGAACCGCCCGCGGCCCGGCTCCGTCCAATCGGTGTCCCCCTCACGGAGGATGGCGCATCAGTTGTTCAGCGGAGCCGAAGGAGCGATGCGGTGAGCACCGAGGACACTCCCCCTGCCACTGGCGGCGGGAACCCCACCGATAACCCCACCGCCCCGGGGCGGCGCGGGCGCAGGCCGCTGGTGGTCGCCTCGATGGCCGCGGCCGTGCTGCTGGCCGGCGGCGGCGCGGCGTACTGGGCATCGGGCGCTTCCGGCCAGGACGGCGAGGGCGGCGCGGGCGCGGCGGCCGACCCGCCGCCGCTGGCACTGGAGGGGTACGGCCAGTCCCAGTCCCAGTCGCGGGACGGGATCGCGCCGGGCGAGCCGAACCCGCAGGGCGCGGGGTACCGCGCGGTCGCCGGGCTGCCGGACGGCCCGGCCGACGCACCCGTGTACCGGCCCCAGGGACCGATCAGCAAGGACGCGGTGGCGCGGCTGGCCAAGGCGCTGGACGTGGCGGGCCAGGTCCGCTCCGAGGGCGGTACGTGGAAGGTCGGCGGCCAGGACAAGGACTCCCGCGGCCCCGTGCTGCAGGTGGCGAAGGCCGGCACCGGCTCGTGGACGTTCGCGCAGTACGGCACGCCGGGCGGGGTGAACTGCGCGCTGCCCGCGACGCCCAAGGGCGAGGAGGCGGACGCGAAGACCGGGCACTCCTCCGACGGGCCCGGCTGCCCCTCGTACCGCGGCCGGGACGCCACGACCGAGGACGACGGCAGCGGCAAGGGCGCCGTCTCCCAGGAGAAGGCCAAGCAGGCGGTGGAGCCGGTGCTCGCGGCGCTGGGGCAGCAGGACGCCAAGCTGAACGCCGGCGGGCTGTCCGGCGCGGTGCGCATCGTCTCCGCCAACCCGGTGATCGGCGGCCTGCCGACCTACGGCTGGCAGAGCGACCTGCAGGTCGGCGCGGACGGCCGGGTGGTCGGCGGCAGCGGCCAGCTCGCGCGGCCGCTCAAGGGCGACACGTATCCGGTACTGAGCGCGGAGAAGACGCTCACGCACCTGAACGGCGGGACGGGCACAGCCGAGGGCAAGGGCGAGGACGCCAAGTGCGCCACCCCGCTGCCCGACAAGGGCGAGCAGGCCGGGAAGGACGGCGGGAAGGCGGACGGGAAGGGTGTCGCGCCGTGCGAGCCGGCGCCCGGGAAGCCCGCGCCCGCCGACGTGACCGGCGCCCGCTTCGGCCTGTCGGTGCAGTTCGTGAACGGCAGCCAGGCGCTGGTGCCGTCGTGGATGTACGAGGTGCGGCAGCCCGGCTCGACCAGCGCCAAGGACGCCCGCACCACGGTCGCGCATCCGGCCGTCGACCCGAAGTACGTGGTGGACCGGGACGCCGGGGACGCCGCGACGCAGCGGCCCGCGCACCCGCCGCAGGGCGGCAAGGAGAGCAAGAAGGGCGCGATGGGCCTGGAGTCGTACTCGGTGGCGGACGGCGGCAAGAAGCTGACGCTGCACTTCTGGGGTGGGGTGTGCAGCGACTACACCGCGAGCGCCGACCAGTCGGGTACGGCCGTGACCGCGCAGGTCACCGGCAAGGAGAAGAAGCCGGGCGGGATCTGCGTGAAGGTCGCCAAGCAGTTCAGCAAGACGGTGACGCTGGACTCCCCGCTGGACGGGCGGCAGGTCATCGACGCCTCCAGTGGCGAAACGGTGCCGCAGACGGGGAAGTGACGGCGGACCGGAGCCGCCGGCAGGGCGGTCAATGACGAAGGCGGCGTTCCCCGAGGGGAACGCCGCCTTCGTCTGTGTCTCCGTGAACCGGAGCCCGTCTCCGTGTGCCGGAGCCCGTCGGCTCAGCTGAAGGAGTCGCCGCAGGCGCAGGAGCCGGTGGCGTTGGGGTTGTCGATCGTGAAGCCCTGCTTCTCGATGGTGTCGACGAAGTCGATGGAGGCGCCACCCAGGTACGGGGCGCTCATCCGGTCGGTCACGACCTTCACGCCGTCGAAGTCCTTCACGACGTCGCCGTCGAGCGAGCGCTCGTCGAAGAAGAGCTGGTAGCGCAGGCCGGAGCAGCCACCGGGCTGGACAGCCACGCGCAGCGCGAGGTCCTCACGGCCCTCCTGCTCCAGCAGGCTCTTCACCTTCGACGCGGCCGCGTCGGACAGGATGATGCCGTCGCTGACGGTGGTCTCGTCCTGAACGCTCATCTACATCTCTCCCGGGTTGTACGGACCCCTTGCCCTCGGCAGAACCGACGGGGCCCCGGATTCATTCCGGGCGGGCTCGAAGTTCTGACGGAATTCTCCGCCCCTCTCATGCTCGCACACCCCACCCCGTAGGTCAGTGGCTGTCGGCACACGGCCGGCCAGGTGATGCGTCACATCGACATAATGCCCATCGTCAAACTGACGTGAAGCGGCTATGATAGATAACGTCATTCCGACGAAAAGTCGAGAAGGTTCTCCGTAACAACGAAGAGAGGGTGCGTGTCGTGACCACCGCCCAGCCCCGTCAGGACCTCGACGTGCAGCCCACGCCGCTCGCACTGCTCCTCCTCGGCCGCGAGGCCGACCCGAAGAGCGAGCGCGGCGTCGAGTGCCCGGGCGACCTGCCCGCCCCCTCCGACCCCGACCTCGTCGAGCGCGCCCGCGCCGCGAAGGCGAAGCTCGGGGAGAAGGTCTTCGTCCTGGGGCACCACTACCAGCGCGACGAGGTCATCGAGTTCGCCGACGTCACCGGCGACTCCTTCAAGCTCGCGCGCGACGCGGCGGCCCGCCCGGACGCGGAGTACATCGTCTTCTGCGGCGTGCACTTCATGGCCGAGTCCGCCGACATCCTCACGGGCGACGACCAGAAGGTCGTCCTCCCGGACCTGGCGGCCGGCTGCTCGATGGCCGACATGGCCAGCGCTGAGCAGGTCGCGGAGTGCTGGGACGTGCTGACCGAGGCGGGCATCGCCGAGCAGGTCGTGCCCGTTTCGTACATGAACTCCTCCGCCGACATCAAGGCGTTCACCGGCAAGCACGGCGGCACGATCTGCACCTCGTCCAACGCCAAGCGGGCGCTGGACTGGGCGTTCGAGCAGGGCGAGAAGGTGCTTTTCCTGCCGGACCAGCACCTCGGCCGCAACACCGCCGTCCGCGACATGGGCATGTCGCTGGACGACTGCGTGGTCTACAACCCGCACAAGCCGAACGGCGGCCTGACCGTCGAGCAGCTGCGCGCCGCCAAGATGATCCTCTGGCGCGGCCACTGCTCCGTCCACGGCCGCTTCTCCCTGGAGTCGGTCGAGGACGTACGCGCCCGCATACCGGGCGTGAACGTGCTGGTGCACCCGGAGTGCAAGCACGAGGTCGTGGCGGCCGCGGACTACGTCGGCTCGACGGAGTACATCATCAAGGCCCTGGAGGCCGCGCCGGCCGGGTCGAAGTGGGCGATCGGTACGGAGCTCAACCTGGTCCGCCGCCTGGCGAACCGTTTCGCTCCCGAGGGCAAGGAGATCGTCTTCCTCGACAAGACGGTCTGCTTCTGCTCCACGATGAACCGCATCGACCTCCCGCACCTGGTCTGGGCCCTGGAGTCCCTGGCGGACGGCAAGGTCGTCAACCGGATCGAGGTCGACAAGGAGACCGAGGACTTCGCGAAGCTGGCGCTCGAACGAATGCTCGCCCTGCCATAAAAAGCCCGTCCGGCGATTGAGGACGAGCGGCCGCCAGGCCGCGATACACCGGGGCGCCCCACTCCTGAGCGGAGGGGGCGCCCCGGCGCGTGGATCAAACCCCGGCCGGTTCCGGCGAGCGGTCCTCGTCGGTGACCTTCGGGCCATCGGCCCGCTTGGCAGCCTTCTTCGCCGCCCTGCGTTCCCGCCGCAGCTCGACCATCGCGTACAGCGTCGGTACGAGGAGCAGCGTGAGGAGCGTGGAGGTGATCAGGCCGCCGATCACGACGACCGCCAGCGGCTGGGAGATGAAGCCGCCGTCGCCGGTGACCGAGAGGGCCATCGGGAGCAGGGCCATGATCGTGGCGAGCGCCGTCATCAGGATGGGCCGCAGCCGGTGGCGGCCGCCCTCGACGACCGCCTCGACCACGCCGTAGCCCCGGTCCCGGTACTGGTTGATCAGGTCGATCAGCACGATCGCGTTGGTGACGACGATGCCGATGAGCATCAGCATGCCGATCATCGCGGGGACGCCCATCGGGGTACCGGTCGCGACCAGCAGGCCGATCGCGCCGGTCGCCGCGAACGGGATCGACACCAGCAGGATCAGCGGCTGGATCAGCGACCGGAAGGTCGCGACCAGCAGCATGAAGACGATCGCGATGGCGGCGAGCATCGCCAGGCCGAGCGAGCTGAACGCCTCGTCCTGGTCTGCGGAGACGCCGCCGATCTCGGCCGTGGCGCCCTTGGGCAGGTCCAGGTCCTTCAGTTCGGACTGGAGCTGGGCGGTGACCGCGCCAGTGTTGTCACCGGTCGGCTTGGCCGTGACCGTCGCGGACCGGGCGCCGTCGATGCGGGTCATCTGCACCGGGCCGGGAACGGTCTTCACCTCGGCGATGTCGCCGAGCCGCACCACGCCCGACGGACCGGGCAGCGCCAGCTTCTTCAGCTCGGCCTCGGTCGTGGCCGGGTGCGCCGACTTTACGACGACGTCCCGCTCGGCGTCGTCCAGCAGCGCCGTGCCGCTGGTGGTGCCGCGTACCGCTTGGGCGACGGCCTGGCCGAGGGTGGCCTGGGAGTACCCGGCGGCCGCGGCCTTCTCGTTCGCGGTCACGGAGATCCGGGGCACGCTCTGGGCCAGGTCGCTGGTGACGTCGGTGACGTCGTCCAGGCCCGCGACCTTCTTGCGCACCTGCTCGGCGGCGTCCTTCAGTACGTCCGCGTCGGCGGCCTTCACGACCACGCTCAGGTCCTGGTTGCCGAACGCCTGGCCGGCCGAGACGGTGGTGTCGCCGATGGCGGGACCGAGCTTCTCCAGACCGGCGCGGATGTCCTCGACGACCCGGTCGGAGTCGTCGGCACTGGCCAGCTTGACCTGGTACGACGCCTGGTTGGCGGACGAGCCGCCGCCGAAGGCCGCCATCATGCCCGACGAGCCGACAGTGACCTGGTAGTCCTGCACGCCCTCGGTGTCCGCGAGCACCTTCTCGACCCGCTTCGCCTGCTTGTCGGCGGCGGTCAGGCTGGTGCCGGGGTCCAGCTCCTGCTGGATGGAGAGGGTGTCCTGGTCGCCCTGGTCGAAGAAGTTGGTCTTGAGCAGCGGGGCCATGCCGAACGTGCCGATGAGGATGACGACGGCGATGACCAGGCTGGTGATCCGGCGCCGGGTCGCGAAGCGCAGCACCGGTACGTACAGCCGCTGCAGCGCGCTGCGGCTCTCCTTCTCCTCGGCGGTTTTGCGCAGCGCCTCCGGGTCGCCGCCCTCGGCGGCCTTCGGGGCGCGCAGGAACCAGTACGAGAGGACCGGGACCACCGTGAGGGAGACCAGCAGCGAGGCCAGCAGGGCCACGGTGACGGTGATCGAGAAGTCGCCGAAGAGGGCGCCGACCATGCCGCCGACCACGCCGATCGGCAGGAAGACCGCGACGGTGGTGAGGGTGGAGGAGGTGATCGCGCCGGAGACCTCGCGGACGCCGGTGAGGATGGCGTGCTTGCGCTCCTCGCCGTAGCCCAGGTGCCGCTTGATGTTCTCCAGTACGACGATGGAGTCGTCCACGACCCGGCCGATGGCGATGGTCAGCGCGCCGAGCGTGAGCATGTTCAGCGACAGGTCGCGGGTCCACAGCACGATCAGCGTGATGACGACGGACAGCGGGATGGACACCGCGGTCACCAGCGTCGAGCGCAGGCTCAGCAGGAAGACCAGGATCACGATCACGGCCATGACCAGGCCGAGCAGGCCCTCGGTGGTGAGGGACTCGATGGACTTGGAGACCTGCGGGCCCTGGTCGGAGACGACCGTGACGTCCGCGTCCTTGCCGAGGTCGGCGCGGATCTGCGGGAGCTTGTCCTTGACCGCGTCGGAGATGGCGACGGCGCTGCCGTCCTGGTCCATGGTGATCTGGACGGCGAGGCTGGGCTTGCCGTTCGTGCGGGTCAGGGAGGTCGGGGTGGCCGACTCCTGCTGCACCGTGGCGATGTCGCCGATCCGTACCGGCGCGCCGCCCCCGGGCTTGCCCGCCGCGGCACCGGCCGCCGCCGGCGAGACGGTGAGGTCCTTGATCTGCTGGAGCGAGGTGTAGCCGCTGCCGACCTGGACGGTGCGGCTCTTGCCGTCCTCGGAGAAGGAGCCGGCCGGTACGGAAGCGCCGCCGGCCTCCAGGGCCTGGCCGAGCGCCGCCGGGGTGAGCCCCGCCTTCGCGAGCTTGGCGTCGTCGGGGGTGACGGCGACGACGCGGTCACGGACGCCGCTCACGGTGACCTGGCCGACGCCGTCGATGTCCTTCAGGGACGGGACGACGCTGCGGTCCAGCCGGTCGGCGAGGGCCTGCTGGTCCTGGCCCGCGGAGGAGACGGCCAGCACGGTGGTCGGCAGGTCGTCGGTACCGCCGGACACGACCTGCGGGTCGACGTCCTCGGGCAGCTTGGCGCGGGCCCGGTTGACGGCCTGCTGGACGTCGGCGACCAGCGCCTTGGAGTCGTTGCCGTAGTCGAACTCGGCCATCACCACGGCCGAGCCCTCGCTGGCCGTGGAGGTGACGCCGGTGATGCCGTCGACCGCCTGGATACCGTCCTCCAGCGGCTCGACGACCTGCTTCTCGACGACGTCGGGCGAGGCGCCCTGGTACGGCGCCACGACGGACACCATGGGCATATCGATGGACGGCAGCAACTGCTGCTTCAGCTGTGGGATCGCGATGGCCCCGAAGACGATCGCCACGATCGACATCAGTGCTATCAGGCCCCGTTGTGCGAGGCTGAGTCGGGACAGCCTGAACATGGGTGGGGTCTCTCTCTTTTGTTCTGAACGCTTCCGGCACCGGCCCATGGCGGGCCCGCTTACACCATCCGGTACGGAAAGCGCTCTTTCCCTAGCACCCAGGTCCATTTCCGGGGCCGGGGCGTACCGCGTCCGTAGTACGCCCCGCTCCACCCGCTGCTACACCCGCGGGCGGACGAGTCCCGATTCGTACGCCATGACGACGAGCTGTGCCCGGTCGCGGGCGCCCAGCTTGGCCATCGCGCGGTTCACATGCGTCTTGACGGTCAGCGGGCTGACGGTCAGCTGCCCGGCGATCTCGTCGTTGGACAGCCCGCCCGCGACCAGTACCAGTACCTCGCGCTCCCGGCCGGTCAGCGACGCCAGCCGCTCGGCGCCCGGCCCCGCGCCGCCGTCCTCGCCGCTCCCCTGCGCCAGGAACCTCGCGATCAGCCCCTTGGTGGCCACGGGCGAGAGCAGCGCCTCGCCGGCCGCCGCGACGCGGATGGCGCTCAGCAGTTCGTCCGGCTCGGCGCCCTTGCCGAGGAAGCCGCTGGCGCCCGCCCGCAGCGCCTGGATCACATAGTCGTCGACCTCGAAGGTCGTCAGGATCACCACCCGTACACCGGCCAGCTCCGGGTCCTCGCTGATCATGCGGGTGGCGGCCAGCCCGTCCACACCGGGCATCCGGATGTCCATCAGGACCACGTCGGGCGCGGCCGACCGGGCCAGCTCGTACGCCTCCGCGCCGTCCGACGCCTCGCCCACCACCCGCATCCCGGGCTCGGAGTCCACCAGCACCTTGAACGCGCTGCGCAGCAGCGCCTGGTCGTCGGCGAGCAGCACCTTGATCGTCATGTCGTCTCCCCCGTGCGCGCGGGCTGCAGCGGCAGCCGCACCCGTACCTTGAAACCGCCGGCCGGGCGGGGCCCGGTCTCCACCGTGCCGCGCAGCGCCGCGACCCGTTCCCGCATCCCGATCAGACCGTGCCCGCCGCCGTCCGGCCGGGCGTCGGCGTTCCCGGGGGACTCGGCGGACCGGCCGCCGCCGTCGTCCAGCACCGTCAGCGTCAGCGCCTCGGCCGACCGGACGATGCGGACCGTGGCCCGGGCCCCCTCCCCCGCGTGCTTGTGCACATTGGTCAGCGCCTCCTGGACGATGCGGTACGCGGTGAGGTCGACCGAGGCGGGCAGGCCCTCGGGGCTGCCGGGCGGCAGCTCCAGCTCGACGGGCAGGCCCGCGCGCCGGAATCCGTCGATCAGCTGGTCCAGGACGCCGAGGCCCGGGGCCGGTTCGGTGGGCGCCTGCGGGTCGTCGGACTGGCGCAGCAGGCCGACCGTGGCGCGCAGCTCGTCCAGCGCGGACCGGGACGCCTCCCGGACGTGGGCGAGGGCCTGTTTGGCCTGGTCGGGGCGGCTGTCCATGACGTGCGAGGCGACGCCGGCCTGGACGTTGACCAGCGCGATGTGGTGCGCGACGACGTCGTGCAGCTCGCGCGCGATGCGCATGCGTTCCTCGGCGACCCGGCGCCCGGCCTCCTCCTCGCGGGTGCGTTCGGCCCGCTCGGCCCGCTCCTCGATGGCGGCCACGAAGGCGCGGCGGCTGCGGACCGCGTCACCGGCCGCGGCCGCCATGCCCGTCCACGCGAAGATCGCCAGATTCTCCTGGGCGTACCAGGGGCGGGTACTGGTGAGCATCGCGGCGGCGGTGAGCACCAGGACGGTCAGTGCGCCGACCCGCCAGGTGGTGGGGCGGTCGGTGCGCGCGGCGAGGGTGAAGACGGCGATGACCGAGGCGGCGGCGACCGGGGCGCGCGGCTCGCTCGTGGCGGTCACCAGCTCGGTGAGCGTCATGGCGCAGGTGAAGGCGAGGACGCTGCGCGGGTAGCGGCGGCGCAGTACCAGTGCGGCGCAGGCGAGCGCGGCGAGGAGGACCGTCGTCGGCTCCAGCGGGTGGGCGCCGAAGCGGGGCCCGTACCGGCCGTGCGGGCCGGCCGCCGCGCCGATCAGGATCACCGCGAAGACGGCCACCGCCAGGACCGCGTCGAGTACGACGGGGTGTGCGCGGAGCCGGGCGAGCAGCGCGGGCCCGGGCAGCGGGCCCTGTCCGGTGGCGAGGGGAGTCACGGGAGGAAACGGTAGCGCCCCGGCCACCGGGCGCGACCCGCCGAGGCGGGCGGCGGCCCGGTGGCCGGGGCGCGTACCTGCTGGAAGAAGCCGGGCGGCACCGTCCCCGGTGTGCGGGGACGGGTCGCCGGAGCGGGCTGGTCAGCCCGGGATGAGGCCGTCGTCGCTGAGCATCTCGCGGACCTCTTCGAGGGTGGCGTCGGGGCCGGGGAGGATCAGCTCCGAGGGCTCCAGGGAGTCGTCGGGCAGCGGGTCGCCCAGCCGGCGCACGGCGTCGAGCAGCGCGCCCAGCGTCCGCCGGAAGCCGTCCGTGTCGCCGCTCTCCATCTCGGCGAGCAGCTCGTCATCGAGCTTGTTGAGCTCGATGAAGTGGCTGTCCGCCACCTTTACCTGGCCCTCGCCCATGATCCGTACGATCACGACGGTCTCCTCTGGTCCGGTCCGGCGATCCCGATGAGGCTATCCGCGCCCGCCGGTCACTGCTTGTCGAAACGCGTCCGGTCCTGCTGCTGCGGCGGCTGAGCCTGCTCGCCCTGGCCGCCCTCGATGGCCTGCTGGCCGCCGGAGGCGCCCCCGGCCAGCTCGGCCTTCATGCGCTGCAGCTCCAGCTCGACGTCGCCGCCGCCGGAGATCCGGTCCAGCTCGGCGGTGAGGTCGTCCTTGGCCATGCCGGTCGGGTCGTCCAGCGCGCCGGACGCCAGCAGCTCGTCGATGGCCCCGGCCCTGGCCTGCATCTGCGCGGTCCGGTCCTCGGCGCGCTGCACGGCCAGGCCCACGTCGCCCATCTCCTCGGAGATGCCGGAGACGGCCTCGCCGATCCGGGTCTGCGCCTGGGCCGCGGTGTAGGTGGCCTTGATGGTCTCCTTCTTCGTGCGGAAGGCGTCCACCTTGGCCTGGAGGCGCTGCGCGGCGAGCGTGAGCTTCTCCTCCTCGCCCTGCAGCGTCTGGTGCTGCGTCTCCAGGTCGCTGACCTGCTGCTGCAGGGCCTGCCGACGGGAGAGCGCCTCGCGGGCGAGGTCCTCACGGCCGAGCGCGAGGGCCTTGCGGCCCTGGTCCTCCAGCTTGGACGACTGGCCCTGGAGCTGGTTGAGCTGGAGCTCCAGGCGCTTGCGGGAGGTCGCGACGTCGGCGACGCCGCGCCGGACCTTCTGGAGCAGCTCCAGCTGCTTCTGATAGGAGTAGTCGAGGGTCTCGCGCGGATCCTCGGCCCGGTCAAGGGCCTTGTTGGCCTTCGCGCGGAAGATCATCCCCATCCGCTTCATGACACCGTCGCTCATGGGCCTCGAGCGCCCCCTTCTGACCGAGTTTCTTCGGGCTTCGGCTCCAGCACATCTACAGACCCCACAGTACGGGCCCCGGTTCCATTACCGCACTGGTTGGACCCGGATGTGCTCCTCCTGCAGGACGATCAGGTACATCCGTTTCTCCGGCCCAGGGAGTAGGCACGGTACGGGTGCCCGACCCGCCGTTGCCGGATCGTTCCCCTCGGACTCTGGCCCTCCGAGGCCGACCGCGTACCCTTGGGTTTTGTGTTCCGAAGCCGTTCGAAGGATGAGCAGGCCGCGACCGCCAAGGTGACCGCGGACCAGCCCCAGCAGCCACGCGACCCGCAGGCCCCCAAGGGCCGCCCGACGCCGAAGCGCAGTCAGGCGCAGAATCAGCGCCGTACTCGCGCGCAGTCGGCGCCGGCCAACCGCAAGGAGGCCGTCAAGGCCCAGCGCGAGGCCCGCCGCGCCGACATGGCCAGGCAGCGCGAAGCGCTGGCCAAGGGCGATGAGCGGTACCTCCCCGTCCGGGACAAGGGCCCGGTGCGCCGTTTCGCGCGCGACTACGTCGACTCGCGCTGGTGCGTCGCGGAGTTCTTCCTGCCGGTGGCCGTGCTCATCCTGGTGCTGACCATGGTCCGGGTGCCGCAGATCCAGAGCATCGCGCTCATCCTGTGGCTGGTCGTCATCCTGCTGATCGTGCTGGACTCGATCGCCGTCTGGATCGGCCTGACCAAGCGCCTCAAGGAGAAGTTCCCGAACGAGAACCTCAAGGGCGTCAAGCCCTACGCCCTGATGCGCACCCTCCAGATGCGCCGCCTGCGCCTCCCCAAGCCGCAGGTCAAGCGGGGAGAACGGCCCTGAGCACGGCTTCCTCCGGCTTTGCCGGAGGGGCCGGCCCCTGGCTCGACGAGCTCGGGGGCATCCGGAACACCGTCCGGCAGGAGCTGGTGGCCCGGCAGCTGGAGGAGCAGATCGCCGCGCGCTTCCCGGTGGGCCAGCGGCTGCGCGTGCTGGACGTCGGCCTCGGCCAGGGCACCCAGGCGCTCCGCCTGGCCCGCGCGGGCCACAAGGTCACCGGGCTGGAGTCCGACCCGACGATGCTGGCCGCGGTCCGCGCGTCGCTGGCCGGTGAGCCGGCCGGCATACAGGAGCGGGTCCGGCTGATCGAGGGCGACGGCCGGGACACCGGCGCGCACTTCCCTGCCGGCACCTTCGACGTGGTGCTCTGCCACGGCGTCCTGATGTACGTCGACGAGCCCGACCCGATGCTGGCCGGGCTGGCCCGGGTACTGGCGCCCGGCGGCCTGCTCTCCGTCCTGGTGCGCAACGCCGACGCGCTCGCGCTGCGCCCGGGGCTGTCCGGCGACTGGGACACGGCCATGACCGCGTTCGACTCGCCCCGGTACAAGAACCGGCTCGGCCTCACGGTGCGCGCCGACCGGCTCGCCGCGCTCACCGACACCCTCGCCGGGATCGGCGCCCCGCTGCACGCCTGGTACGGCGTGCGGCTCTTCACCGATCTCGCGGCCGACGACGCCGTGCCGCCGCCCGTCGAGGAGCTGACCCGGCTGCTGGCCGCCGAGGAACGGGCCGGGCGCACCGATCCGTACCGTGCGGTGGCGGCCCTGCTGCACCTGTGCGGCGTGCGGGGCTGATCCTGCGGACGCAAGGACGTGAAGGGGCGGCGGGCCACCGGGCCCGCCGCCCCTCACGCGTGCCGGGAGCCGCTCAGCCCTCCGCCGCCTCGCCGCTCTCCTCGGCGTGCAGGCTCATCGGGCCGTAGACCTTCACACCGTCCTCGAACAGGGTCACCTGGTCCACTTCGCGGTCCAGGAGCGTCTTCCACTCCTCACCGATCCAGGACTCCGCGTCCCCCTGCGTGGAGAAGTCCTCCGGCGCCTCCCCCGCGGGGGCCTCCGTACCGTCGGCCTTCTCGAACCGCCACGTCCACGCCATGTCCGCCTCCTGGTCCCACCGGGTACGTGCTTGCTCGTGCTGGTGCCGTGCATGGTCATGCCCTGTGCCGCGGCTCAGGTCTTATGCCCTGTGCTGCCGCCCGGGTGACATGTCCCGTACTACTGCGCAAGTACTGATCAGCAGCCTAACGGCCGTGTCGAGACGTCCCCCCGCGCGCCCGCGAGCCGGGGACAGGAGAAAATCGGCGGGTGGAACTGACACTGCTCGGCACCGGGGCCCCCGAGGGCCTGCCCCGCCCCGGCTGCCCCTGCGCCTCCTGCGCCGCCGCCACGGGCGACGCGGCGCGGGCGGCCACCGCGCTGCTCCTGGACGGCGCGCTGCTCCTGGACCTGACCCCCGGGGCCGCGTTCGCCGCGGCCCGCGCCGGTCAGTCGCTCACCGGCGTGCGCCAGGTGCTCCTCACGCACCCGCACGAGGGACCCGCCTTCGAGGTGCCCACCGGGGTGCCACAGCCGGGCCGGGTGGCGGACGGACGGGAGCTGGCGCTGCTGGACGGGCACCGGGTACGCGCGGTGGCGGTGGACGTGCCGGGCACCGGCTACGAGATCGGCGGCACCTACGGCGAGCGGCTGCTGTACCTGCCGCCGGGCGCCGCGCCCGCCGGGGCCGCCGAGGGCAAGGGGCCGTACGAGATGGTCGTACTGGACGTACTGGGGCGCCCCGACGCGCTGGCCCGGCTGCGGGCGAACGGCGCGGTGGACGCGGCGACCGACGTGATCGCGGTGCACATCGACCACGACACACCGCCCGGCGAGGAGCTGCACCGGCGGCTCGCCGCGGTGGGCGCACGTGCGGTGCCCGACGGCACGTCGCTGCTGGTCGGCGAGTACCACGCGGTGCCCGACCTGCCGCGCCGGACGCTGGTGCTGGGCGGCGCGCGCAGCGGCAAGTCCGTCGAGGCCGAGCGCCGGCTCGCCGCCTTCCCCGACGTGCTGTACGTCGCGACCGGCGGGCTGCGGGACGGCGACACGGAGTGGGCGGCCCGGGTCACCGCCCACCGCGAGCGCCGCCCGGCCTCCTGGCGGACCGCCGAGACCTGCGACCTGGTACCGCTGCTGGCGGGCGAGGACGAGACCGGCGCCGGCGCCGCGGAGAAGACCGCCGACTCCCCGCTGCTGATCGACTGCCTGTCCCTGTGGCTGACGCACGCCATGGACGAGGTGGGCGCCTGGGACGACGAGACCTGGGCGAACGGCGGCGAACAGGCGCTGCACGCGCGGGTGGCCGAGCTGGTGGCCGCGGTGCGCGCCACCCGCAGGCCGCTGGTGGCGGTCAGCAACGAGGTCGGCTCCGGAGTGGTCCCCGCGACCCCGGCGGGCCGCCGCTTCCGGGACGAACTGGGCCGCCTGAACGCCTCGTTCGCCGCCGAGTGCGAGCACGTGCTGCTGGTCGTCGCGGGGCAGGCCATTACGCTGCGCGGGTGACGCGCGCGGGCGGCGGCCCGTGTCCCGCTTGCCGGACGGCCTTCCGTACCGTCACCTGACGGCATGGAACCGTTCGACGAGGCGGTGCGCCGCTATCTGCGGGACCGTCCGCAGGCCACGGTCGTGGCGCTCGGCGAGGGCCTGGACACCGGCTTCTGGCGGGTGGACAACGGGCAGCTGCGCTGGCTGACCGTCGAGGAGCCGGCGACCGCCGCGCTGCGCCGGATGCTGCTGCCGGACGGCCCCCGCTGGCGCACCCTCACCGGCCGGGCCACCGGGCCCCACTGGCCCGCCGCCGTCGCCCGCCCCGCGCTCGGCGTCCTGGTCCTCGTCTTCGGACCGCCGCCCGCCGCCGGGGCGCTGCGCGAGCTGCGTGCCCTGTGCGCGCGCCGGCTGCCGGGCGCGGCGCTGCTGCTGGAGGCCCCGCTCCGGCGGCGGTACCGGCCGTCCGCGCACCGACGGTGGCGTTGCCGGTAACCTGCGCCGAATGAGCGCCCTGAACCTCGATGACTTCGCGAACCTGATCGAGCGCCCCGACGGCGGCCTGCGCCGGGACGCCGAGGAGCGGCGGGAGCGCCGCCTCGTGCGGCCCGACGCGCTGGGCCGCCTCGACGAGCTGGGCGACTGGCTGGCCGCCGTCCAGCAGCAGGTTCCGGTCCGGCCCCTGGACCGGGTCCGTACGGTGCTGTTCGCGGGCGATCACGGAGTGGCCGGGCTGGGCGTCTCGGGCCGCCCCGCGGGCAGCGCGACGGAGCTGGTGCGCGGGGTGCTGGACGGGACGAGCCCGGCGGCGGTGCTGGCGCGGCGGTTCGACGCCCCGCCGCGCGTGGTCGACATGGCCCTGGACTGCGACCCCGGCGAGCTGCCCGAGGACGTCACCCGGCACCGCGTGCGGCGCGGCTCCGGACGGATCGACATCGAGGACGCGCTGACCGCGGAGGAGGCCGAGCAGGCGTTCCGCGCGGGCATGGCGATCGCCGACGAGGAGGCGGACGCCGGTACGGACCTGGTCGTGCTCGGCGATCTGAGCGTGGGCGGCACCACGGCGGCCGGCGTCCTGATCGCCGCGCTGTGCGGCACCGACGCCTCGGTGGTCACCGGGCGCGGCGGCGCGGGCATCGACGACCTGGCCTGGATGCGCAAGTGCGCGGCAATCCGGGACGCGCTGCGCCGGGCCCGCCCGGTACTGGGCGACCAGCTCGCGCTGCTGGCCGCCACCGCGGGTGCCGATCTGACCGCGGCCACCGGCTTCCTGCTGCAGAGCGCGGTGCGCCGGACGCCGGTGATCCTGGACGGCGTGGTCTCCGCCGCCTGCGCGCTGGTGGCGCAGCGGATCGCGTTCCGCGCGCCGGACTGGTGGGTGGCCGGCCAGGCCGGCGGCGAACCGGCCCAGGCCAAGGCCCTGGACCGAATCGCCCTGACCCCACTGCTCGACCACGGCGTCACGGCGGGCGAGGGCACGGGCGCGCTTCTCGCACTGCCCCTGGTCCAGGCGGCAGCCTCGCTGGCGGCGGAACTCCCGGTACGGGCCGAGGAGTCGACGGAGGACCCGGCGCGGTGAGCGACACCCCCACCGCGCCC
>NZ_NHSG01000110.1:0-25650 GCF_020024005.1 Streptomyces purpurogeneiscleroticus | reverse complement strand
GTAGATCATGCCGTGGGCGTAGTCCAGGGCATGGAAGTCGACCTCGCCGCCGAGCGAGCGTTCTTTCCAGGTCTTTCCGGCGTCCGTGCTCTGGAGCAGGCCGCGGTTGGCGGGGGCATCGGTACCCTCCACACCCGTCATCCGTACTGGCGGAATACCCCTAGGGGGTATACCGTTGCAGCTATGGACCGCGGAAGCGGGCCGCACAGGACGGGAAGGGGATGAAGGTCATGGATCACAGCGCTCACCACACCGGCACCGCGCACGATCATGCCTCCCACGAGGACCATCATGGACACACTGCCCACGCCGCCCACCACAGTGAGCACACGCACGGCGGGGCTTCCTGGGCGACGGCCGCGAAGGCGACGCTGCACTGCCTGACCGGGTGCGCCATCGGCGAGATCCTCGGCATGGTCATCGGTACCGCCCTGCTGTGGGGCAACGTGCCGACCATGATCCTGGCGATCACGCTCGCGTTCCTCTTCGGGTACTCGTTCACCCTGTTCGCGGTCCGCCGGGCCGGTCTGGGCCTCAAGGCCGCGATCAAGGTCGCGCTGGCCGCCGACACCGTGTCCATCGCCGTGATGGAACTGGTCGACAACGGCATCATCGCCCTGGTCCCGGGAGCGCTGGACGCCCACCTCGCGGACGGGCTGTTCTGGTCGGCGCTCCTGGGCGGGTTCGCCGTGGCGTTCGTGATCACCACACCGGTGAACAAGTGGATGATCGGCCGCGGCAAGGGCCACGCCGTCGTCCACGCCTACCACTGACACGGGACAACCTGATACCGAGCAGACGCGCGCCCTGGGCACCCCGACGGTCGGGGTGCCCAGGGCGCGCATCTCATTGCTCTGCCCGGTCCGTCTGCATGCGCCGGGTGAAGGTCCTGCCGCCGTCCGTGGACTCGTACACGCCGTCCTGAGTGGCGGCCAGCACGCGGCGGGTGTCGACCGCGGTGAGCGCTTGCGGGGCCCCGCCGGGTACGCGGCCGGTCGGGTGCCAGGTCTTTCCGGCGTCCGGGCTGCGGCTCAGCCGGCCCGTCGTGTCGATGCCGTACAGCGCGTCCGCGGCTTTCCAGGACACGAAGGCCATGACCGGACCGCGTCCCGACGAGAACGTCCGGCCGCCGTCGGTGCTCTTCGCGACACCCTCCTCGGTGGTGGCCAGCACCACGTCTGCGTTGCGCGGGCTCACCGCTATGTCGAGCGCTTGGAGCTCGCCACCGTCTTTCCAGCGGACGCCGTCCTTGCTCGTGCGGAGCAGGCCGTGGGTGCTGTCGTATCCGTAGATCATGCCGTGGGCGTAGTCCAGGGCATGGAAGTCGACCTCGCCGCCGAGCGAGCGTTCTTTCCAGGTCTTTCCGGCGTCCGTGCTCTGGAGCAGGCCGCGGTTGGCGGGGGCATCGGTACCCGGGGCGGGGTGGCCGCTGGCGAGGAACGTGCGGCCCCCGGACACGGTGAAGCCCATGAAGTCGTCCTTGCTGGTGCCGACGCGTTGCGGCGTGGCGTTCTTTCCGGGCGTGAACACGCCTTCGTGAGTGGCCACGTAGAGCCGCTCGGTGTCCGGGTCGACGCCGATGCCGTGGATGTGGCTGATGCCGTTGTCGGCCGGCGCCGCGTGCGAGTGCGCGTCCGCTTCCGAGTGCTGGGCTCCGTCGGATGGCGTGTTCGAGCAGGCGACGAGCGTGAGGGGGAGAAGCGCCGTTGTGGCCAGGCAGCGCGCGAGGTGCAGTCTCATGTGGCTGGTGTCTGTCCTGTGCGGGTGGGCCCGCCGCTCCTCGGCAAGACAGGGCCGAGGAGCGGCGGGCAACCGATGGGGTGACTCTCCGAGAGTCCCGAGAGTTCTGACAGTTCAGTTCTGACAGGTCTGACAGTTCTGACCGGTCTGAGAGTTCTGGGATTCCGGTGAGTCAGAGCCGGTCGAGGATGTCCTGGAGTTCGTCGATCTCGGCGGACTGCGTCTTGATGACCTCGGCGGCGAGCTTCTTCGCGGCGGGGTTACGGCCGTCCTTCTGCTCGGTCTTCGCCATGCTCACCGCACCCTCGTGGTGGGCGATCATCAGCTCCGCGAACTTCTTGTCGAACTCCGCGCCCTTCGCTGCCTTCAGGTCGGCCATGTCCTTGCCCGACATCATGCCGGGCATGTCGGAGTGGCCGGACATGGGCGAGTCGCTGGACATGGACGAGTGCCCGGAGTGGTCCATGCCGGACATCGGCGCCTCCGGAACCTTCTCGCCCCAGCCCTTCAGCCACCCGGACATGGTCTTGATCTCCGGGTCCTGGGCCTCCTTGATCTTCTTGGCGAGGTCCTTGATCTCGTCGGAGGAGGCCCGGGTGGGCGCCAGGTCGGCCATCTCCACGGCCTGGCGGTGGTGCGGGATCATGTCCTGGGCGAAGGACACATCGGCGTCGTTGTGCGGGCCGGCGGCCGGCTCGGCCTTCGCCGAGGAAGAGGTGGCGGGCGACTTCGGCGCACTGCTGTGGCCGTCGTGCCCACCGTCACCGTTGCCGTTGCTGCCGCAGGCGGCCAGTACCAGGCCCGCTGCCACAGCCGTTGCGGCGAGGGCGGTACGGCGGGCGACGGAACGCGGGCGATGCATGGTCATGGTCATAGCTCCTGGTGTCAGGGGGTTTCTGGACGTGCCTCAGTAAGGCACCGGGCTGCTGGAGAGGCCCGGTACCTCGCGGCGTGTCTAGATCCGCAGGAGCTGTAGTTCCGCCAGTGAGGGTGGCGCCCGGCTGCCGTGCTCGCTCGTCGGCGCGGCTGCACAGGGTGCGTCGGCGGCCTCCGGTGGCACGACGGCGCCGGGAAGCAGGTCGGGCAGTGCGGGGCCGCCGGGGATGGCGCCGGAGGCGCAGGTCGCGTCGGCGTGATGTCCGCGGTGCGTACCGGAACCGCACCCGTCGTCGGCACAGCCGCCGTGGTGAGCGGCCTGGGCCGTGGCGGCCATCGCGCCGTGGTGCTGGTGAGAAGGCGCCGCAGCCGTCGCGACGGGCGCGAGGGCATGCATGCCCAACAGGCCCGCCAGCAGGCCGAGCACGAGCAGCGCGCGCCACCGCCGCGCGGGCGGCGTCGACGCACTGGGCGCTGTGCTCGGTACGGAACTCCTCACGCCGCCCATGCTACGCAGCGGTCCTCCAGCGATACGCACCGACGCCCCAGTTGTCAGCGGTCAGTGCTGGTGGCTGCCGTGCGACTCCGGCTCCTGCTGCGCGTCCTTCTCGGCCGCCGCGTCACCCGCCGTGCCGCCGGCGCGCACCGTGAAGGCAGCGGTGCGGACCGTGCCCTGGTGCTGGAAGTCGAGGAAGAGACGGTAGGAGCCGGGGCTCGGGGCCGTGGCGGTGAAGGAGATCTCGGGGCCGGGCTTCGTCTTCCCGTCACCGGGGGCGCCGTTGGGGTGGACGTGGAGGTAGGCCAGGTCGCCGGCGCGCAGGGCGACCAGGTGGCCGTAGGCGCCGAGGTAGGGCTGGAGGTCGGTGACCGGGCGGCCGTCCTTGGTGACCTTCAGCTTCAGCTCGTCCTCCGCGCCCGGGCGCAGGCGCCCGTCGAGGGTGACGGTGTAGCCGTCGACCTTCGCCGTCCGGGAGGGCCCGGGGAGCGCGGCGGGGCGGTAGCTGCCGGTGACGGCCAGGTCGGCGCCCAGCGTGAGGTTCTCGGCGCCCTTGACGGCAGGCTTGAAGTCGGCGAAGAGGCGGTAGCCGCCGGCCTTCGGGAGCTCGGTGTCCGTGCTCCAGGTGCCGTCGGCCGCGCGGGTGGGGTGCAGGTGCCGGTACGTGCCCAGGTCCCGCGAGGCGAGGATCAGGTGCAGTTCCTTGCCGTGCTCGCGCCGGTACGCGGTGAGCTGCCGGCCGCTGTCGTCGCGGACGGCGAAGCGGATCGTTGACTTCTCGCCCGCGGGGACGCTGGGGGTCTTGAGGTCCAGTGAGTAGCCGCTCTGGGAGATCTGCAGGCCACCGGGCGGCGTGTCGTGGCCGCCGCCCTCCTGGTGATCAGCGCTGCCTCCCGACGCGTCGCTGCCGTGCTTGCCGGCGTGCGCGGCGGGCTCGGGTGCCGCGATGGGGGTGACGGCGTTGCCCACGCCGTACGCGGCCCCGAAGGAGGCGGCGAGCGCGGCGACGAAGGCGGTGATCTTCGCTGGGGTGTTCATCGGGTTCTCCTCGAATCGTCGGATCGTCGGTCACCGCATTCGAGCGGCCGGTCCGTATGCAGTCCGGAGCATATACCCCCTCGGGGTATGCGCAAGCCTCGATCGAAAGCTTGCCATCGATACGGGGTGGGGGTATACATAGCAGGGCCGCAACCGATACCCCCGGAGGGTATCGAGCCGGTGCATCCAGAGCCCGATCGCTTCCCAGGAGGAACCATGTCCAACTGCTGTACGCCCGACGGCAGCTGCCAGACCAACGGCGCGCAGAGCACCACGACCGCCGTCGCCGACAGCCGGACCACGGTCTACGCGATCGCCGGAATGACCTGCGGCCACTGCAAGGCGACGCTCACCAAGGCCATCGGCGAGGTCGACGGCGTGCTGAGCGTCGAGGTGGACGTCGAGGCCGGCACCGCGAGCGTCGTGAGCGCGGCGGAGCTCGACGACGCGAAGATCGCCGAGGTCGTCGACGAGGCGGGATACGAACTGACCGGCCGGGCCGCCTGACCCAGGCCCTGTCGCCGGGCCCGCCGCCGCGCGGGCCCGGCGGCCTGACGCATCCCAGGACCTGACCCTTTCGGGTACCTGACGCACTCGAGGAGCAGTGATGACTACCACCACGGAATCCCACGAGGTCGAGCTCGCCATCGGTGGCATGACATGCGCCTCGTGCGCGGCCCGTATCGAGAAGAAGCTCAACCGTATGGACGGGGTCGAGGCCACCGTCAACTACGCCACGGAGAAGGCGAAGGTCAGCTACCGAGGCGCGGACGTCTCCGTCGGCGACCTGATCGCCACCGTCGAGGCGACCGGCTACACCGCCCAGGAGCCGGCACCGCCCCGTACGGAGAATGCTCCGGATACCGATGAAGCGGGCGACGCGCCGGATGAACTCCGCCCCCTGCGTCAGCGGCTGATCACCGCAGCGGCGCTCGCCGTCCCCGTGATCGCCATGGCGATGGTCCCCGCCCTGCAGATCGAGTACTGGCAGTGGCTCTCGCTGACGCTGGCGGCGCCCGTCGTCACGTACGCCGCCTGGCCCTTCCACCGCGCCGCATGGACCAACGCCAAGCACGGCGCGGCCACCATGGACACCCTGATCTCGGTCGGCACGACGGCCGCGTTCCTGTGGTCGCTGTGGGCGCTGTTCTTCGGTACGGCCGGCACGCCCGGCATGACGCACCCCTTCGAGCTGACCATCGCCCGCACCGACGGCGCCGGGAACATCTACCTGGAGGCCGCGGCCGGCGTCACCGCCTTCATCCTGGCCGGGCGCTACTTCGAGGCGCGGTCGAAGCGGAAGGCGGGCGCCGCGCTGAAGGCGTTGCTGGAACTGGGCGCCAAGGAAGTCACCGTACTGCGCGGTGACCGCGAAGTGACCGTTCCCACCGCCGAGTTGCAGGTCGGCGACCGCTTCCTGGTCCGCCCCGGCGAGAAGATCGCCACGGACGGAACGGTCGTCGAGGGATCGTCCGCCGTGGACGCCTCGATGCTGACCGGTGAGTCGGTCCCCGTCGAGGTCTCCGTGGGCGACACCGTCACCGGTGCCACCCTCAACGCGGGCGGCCGGCTCGTCGTCGAAGCGACCCGCGTCGGTGCCGACACCCAACTCGCCCGGATGGCCAAGCTGGTGGAGGACGCGCAGAACGGCAAGGCTGCCGCCCAGCGCCTCGCCGACCGGATCTCCGCCGTCTTCGTACCGATCGTGATCGCCCTCGCGCTGGCCACCCTCGGCTTCTGGCTGGGCAACGGCGCGGGCCTGACCGCCGCCTTCACCGCCGCCGTCGCCGTACTGATCATCGCCTGCCCCTGCGCCCTGGGCCTGGCCACCCCGACCGCGCTGATGGTCGGCACCGGCCGGGGCGCCCAGCTCGGCATCCTCATCAAGGGCCCCGAAGTACTGGAGACCACCCGCAAGGTCGACACCATCGTCCTCGACAAGACCGGCACCGTCACCACCGGCCGGATGACCCTGCTGGCCGTGCACACCGCACCCGGCACCGACGAGACCGACGTACTGCGCCTCGCCGGCGCGCTGGAGCACTCCTCCGAGCACCCCATCGCCCGTGCCGTCGCCGACGGCGCCGCCAAGAAGGTGGGCACACTGCCCGCCCCCGAGGACTTCGCCAACGTCGCGGGGCTCGGCGTCCAGGGCGTCGTCGACGGCCACGCCGTACTCGTCGGCCGCCCGAAGCTGCTGGCCGAATGGGCCATCGAGCTGCCGGCCGAGCTGGCACGCGCCAAGTCCGAGGCCGAAGCCGCAGGCCGCACCGCCATCGCGGTGGCCTGGGACGGCGAGGCCCGGGCGGTTCTGGAGGTCGCCGACGCGGTCAAGGAGACCAGCCCGGAAGCCATCCGGCGGCTGCGCGCCCTCGGCCTCACCCCCATCCTCCTCACCGGCGACAACGAGGCCGTGGCCAAGGCGGTCGCCGCGGAGGTCGGCATCGACGAGGTGATCGCCGAGGTCATGCCGGAGGACAAGGTGAACGTCGTCAAGCGCCTCCAGGGCGAGGGCCGCAGCGTCGCGATGGTCGGCGACGGTGTGAACGACGCCGCCGCACTGGCCCAGGCCGACCTGGGGCTGGCCATGGGCACCGGTACCGACGCGGCGATCGAGGCCGGTGACCTCACCCTCGTACGGGGCGACCTGCGCGCCGCGGCCGACGCCATCCGGCTCTCCCGCAAGACGCTCGGCACCATCCGCTCCAACCTCTTCTGGGCCTTCGCCTACAACGTGGCCGCCCTGCCCCTCGCCGCCGCCGGCCTGCTCAACCCGATGATCGCGGGGGCCGCCATGGCCTTCTCCTCGGTCTTCGTGGTCGGCAACTCCCTCCGCCTGCGCGGCTTCACGCCCCACTCCTGACGCCCGACCGAAGAGGGGCCGGAGACTTCGCTCTCCGGCCCCTCCTCCGCTCCGGACGTCATGCCCGGTACCACCAGAAGATCCGGCACGTTCAGATGAGATGAGGCGTCAGTGACCGGTTACCAGAACCACAAGGACGACATCCTGCGCCGACTGCGCCGCGTCGAGGGCCAAGTGCGGGGACTCCAGCGCATGGTGTCCGAGGACACCTACTGCATCAACGTATTGACACAGGTGTCCGCGACCAACGCGGCCCTGCAGTCCTGCGCGCTCGCCCTCCTCGATGAGCACCTCAACTGCTGCGTCACCGAGGCGATCGGCAAGGGCGGCGGTGAAGCGCGGGAGAAGGTCGCCGAGGCATCGGCGGCCATTGCCCGTCTCGTACGGTCATGACGCGCGCGACCGTCGTACGATGTGGCACGGCCATGTGGCGGCGTCGTGCCGCAGAAGGGGGACGGCGTGCGCCGGCTGGGGGAACTGGAAGCCGAGATCATGGACCGGCTCTGGCGATGGGACCGGCCCGCCACCGTGCGCGACGTGGTGGACGACATCAACCGCACACGCACCGTCGCCTACACCACCGTCATGACCGTCGCGGACATACTCCACCGCAAGGGCCTGCTCCGTCGGCAGAAGAACGGCCGGGCATGGGTGTACGAACCGGCGCACAGCCGCGAGGAGTACACCGCGGCCCTCATGCAGGAAGCACTGGGGCACACCGAGGACCGGCGAACGGCGCTGCTGCACTTCGTCGAGTACATGTCCCCGGAGGACGTCGAAGCGCTGAACGCCGCGCTCCGCTCCACCCGGCAGCCGGACTAGCCGATGCTCCATCACCTGGTACTGCCGCTGGGGATCGCCCTGGGCAGTGCCCTGCTCGCGCCCGCTCTCCTGGCCCGCGCCCGCTGGGCCCCGCACGCCCCGCGCCTGGCGATCGCCGGCTGGCTCACCCTGGCCGTTCTCACGACGGCCGCGGTGGGGCTGGGCCTGGCGCAGCTCCTGCTGCCACTGGCCGGGGCCCACGACGCGCTGGCCTTGATCATGGCCTGCACGGCAGCGGAGGGCGACGCGGCGCAGCCCCAGGGCCGGCTGTATCTCCTGCTGGGCTCTTCGCTGGCCGCGGCGGCGCTCTGGCCCGTACAGGCCCTGGCCAGGGAACACCGCAGGACCCGGCGGGCCCGGAAGCGCCACGCCGATCTGCTGCGGCTGGTGGGACGGCGTTCCGCGCCGCTGGGCGCGGTGGTCATCGAGCACGCGGTGCCGACCGTCTACTGCCTGCCCGGCCGTTCGCCGCAGATCGTCGTCAGTTCGGGCGCTGTCCGTACGCTGAGCAGGCGGCAGCTGGACGTGGCGCTGGCGCACGAACGGGCCCACCTGCGCGGCCGTCACCACTGGCTCAGCGCCGCCGCGTGCGCTTTCGGTACGTCCTTCCGGTGGCTCCCCCTCGGCCGCCATCTCCGCCGCGAGGTACCGCTGTTGCTCGAAATGGCGGCCGATGACCGCGCTCTGCGGCACGGGTCCCGGCAGGCGCTGGCGGCGGCCCTCTACGAGATGGCAGCCGGCCAGGCGGCCCAGGGCACGCTCTCGCTGAGCGGCTCCTCCACCGTCCTACGGGTCCGGCGCCTGCTGACCACCGAACGACCGCGCCGGGCGGCAGCGCATGGTGCCCTCACCATGCTGGCGTACTGTCTCGCCGCGGTTCCGCTCCTGGTGACGTGCTGCGTGCTCTAGGCACCGCCTCGATCTACTTACTTACTACGTACATTCGTAATTCCCGGGCTTCGCAACGGAACAGCCAACAGATATTTCCGCGGAATGATTGCAGTCTTGCGAAATGCTCGGGAAGGCTGATTCCATAAGCGACTTGAGGTCTATGGTGGACCGCAGTGGGGCGACTGCGCCCGCGGGAGGGATGAGGCTCCATGGGCCAGGTGGACGTGCGGTTGGCGGTCGAGGCGGACACCCCCGCGGTGTCCCGCATTGTCGCCGAATCACTCCGTAATAGCTATCTGGACCTGCTGGGTAAATCCGCCGTCGAACGCTTGGTCAGTCAGCAGTGTTCGCTGACCCGAATTCGCACGGAAATCGGCGCGCCCGGCAGCGGGCCCGGCTGGCTGGGCTGGCTCGTCGCCACCGCGGCGGACGGCACGGTCATCGGCGCGGCTGCCGGCGGCATCGCCGAGGCGGGTTCGGGCGAGGTGTATGCGCTGTGCGTGACCGATGCGCATCGCCGTAAGGGCGTGGGCACGTCCCTGCTGACCGCCGTCACCGATCAGCAACTCCGGAACGCGGCGCGGCAGCAGCGGGTGTCCCTGCTGGCTGCACAGGACCCCGCCGTCCCCTTCCTCAGCCGGCACGGCTTCCGGCCTGCCGAGGAGCGCACCGTGGACCGGCTCCGGTACGCGCGCGCCGTGTGAGGAAGCGCCGAGCCGCTCCGGCCCGTGGCGCGTTCACGCCATCGCGTGGACACGCAGCCGTTCTCCATAGCTCGCGGCACCTCTTCCCCGACAGGATTTCTCCAGGTACGGCCCCGGCGGCACGGGTGCTGTCCCGGGCGGCAGTGTCCGCCCGAAGGAACCTGGAGGAGCCATGGACGTGCGAACCAGTACCGCCCCTACCGCATTGTGCGACCTCTCGGACGAGCTGCCGCCCCGGCCCACGGGAGTGCCCACCGGAGGGCTGTGGCTGCCCGGCCTGGAGAGCGTCGCGCCGCAGAACGAACAGGACGTGTGGCTGCACGATGCGCTGCTCGGCCCGCACAGCGCCGACATCGTGGGCTATCTGGGCCTGGCGCGCCGGACCGGCGGTCCCGTGCTCGATCTGGGGTCGGGCGCGGGCCGGCTCACCGTGCCGTTCGCCCGGCACGGGTTCGCCGTCGCGGCGGTGGACCGGGACGGCCCCAGCCTGAAGCGGCTGCGGCACTGGGCGGACCGGCTCGGAAAGAGCACCTCGGCGCTGGTCACCACGGTCCGTTCCGACCTGACCCGGCTGCGGCTCCGGCAGGACTACCAACTGGTGGTACTGGCGGGCGCCATGATCACCGCACTGCCTCCGCACACCCGCGGACGCCTGCTCCGCCACGTCGCCGCGCACCTCGGCGCCGGCGGCCTCCTGGCCCTGGACTACCCCGAGCACTCGATGAGCGCTCTCTCCGAACAACCCAGCCGCACATGGGCGTTCGACGTGCCACGCTGCGACGACGTGAGCGAGCGGGTCGTGGCGCGGCAAATCTTCGACCTCGCCGAGGGGTCGGAAGAGATCACCTATTATTGCGAACGCGTGGTCGGTCATCGGACGCACCGCAGCATGCTCACGACGCACAAGTGGCTGGTGGAAACCGACTGGTTGGCACAGGAAATCCACGACGCCGGGCTGCAGGTCGCCCAGCGAAAGCCGCATCGGATCGACGGTGTCACGGAGCATGTGCTCTTGATTTGCCGCGCCGCCCCATGATGGGGTGACGGCGGTCACGACTTGATCGGTGGACAGCGGCCGCCGGTCAGGAATGTGGCGAGGTCGCTGCGGGGCGCGGCTTATGGACTGAGGGGGATGGCCGCAACGTGTCCAGATCCGGTTCTGTTGGCAGTAACGAGGACCTTGCGTTCCATCTCTACCAGGCATTGCGTTCTCGGGGAGCAGCGGGTTTCTCCGCCGTGGCCCAGGAGTTAGGGCTGGAGCCGGCAGAGGCCGGCGCGCTGCGCGGCGAACTGGAACAGCTCGGCCTGCTCGTCCCCACCGACCCGGTGCACACCACCGGCTTGGACACCAATCCCGGGTGGGTGCACGACAAGGCCGACGACACCGTCGCGGCCATCGATCCGGAGGTTGCACTCCTGCGACTTCTGGAGCACGAACAGGCCACCTTGCGGGAACGGCTCAAGCAGACCGACGAGGCGTACAGCCGGCTGGAAATGCTGGCCGGCAGATTTCTGCGGGCCGGGTCCGTATCGAATTCCGAAGTCGAAGTCGAAGTTCTCACCGACTACCGCCGAATTCAGCAGGTAGTGGAAGACGTGCTCGATGTGGTGCACGACAGTATCGCTTCGATGCATCCCGGCGCCATTGACACGACCACCCTCGAACGCTCCCTCAGCCGCGACAAACGCATGGTTGACGAAGGCGTCCGCGTCCGCGTCATTTACAACCAGCGGTTCGCTTCCGTACCCGCGCTCGCGGAATTTTTCCGGCGTCAGGCGGGCGTGGGCGTCGAGGTCCGCCTCTCCCCCGTCGTTCCGATGAATATGATCCTGGGCGACAGTCAGTTCGCCCTGCTGCCCGCGGACCCCGAGGACCACACCGCCGGCGCGATCCTCGCGCGGGGCCCGGCGCTGGTCCGGTCGTACCTCGCCGTGTACGAGTACTGCTGGCACACCTCCGCCGCCTTCGGCGAGGAGGAGGACCCCGAGCGCGGCGGCGACGGCCTCACCGAACAGCAGCGCGCCGCACTGCGCATGCTCGCCAGCGGCATGAAGGACGAGAAGATCGCCCGCAATCTCGGGGTCTCACTGCGCACGGTCAGCCGGCTTCTCTCGGAAGTCATGCAGGCTCTCGGTGCCGGCAGCCGCTTCGAAGCGGGCGTGCGGGCGACTCGGATGGGCTGGCTGGACTAGCGGAGGGCTTGGGCACGTCAGGTGGCAGGGCCCGGCGGGTGACGTCGACCCCCGTGCCGCGGGCCCGGGAACGTCCGTTTCCGGAAGCTCGACCAGCACAGTTGGCCGGACCAGCACTGGAGCGACCCCATCGACCTGGAGGTACGATGGGGTCAAATATTTGGCCCGACCATATGGCGGAGACATGAAGCGCGACGTACTGCCGGAGCAGCGCGAGGCGGCGATGCAGCAGCTGCGCGATGTCGGGCTCCGGGTGACGGGACCACGGCTGGAAGTCCTCAAGGTGCTGCGCGAGGGCGGCCACTTGGACGTCGAGGAGATCACCTCGATCGCCCGCGAGCGGCTCGGCACCCTCACGAGCCAGGCGGTCTACGAAATGCTGAAGCATTTCCTGGACACCGGGCTCGTCACGAAGTTCGACCGGCCGGGTTTTCCGGCGGTATTCGAAACGGCGGCGGAACCGCACCACCACGCCCTGTGCACCCGGTGCGGGCGGGTGGTCAATGTAGACGTCCAGGCCCCCACGCCGACGCGCAAGGGCCTGAGCGGCTGGCGCATGAACGCCGCCGAGCTGGTGTACAAGGGCGAGTGCCCGGAGTGCCGTTAGGCCGCGGGCTGGGCCGGGGGCCAGTCGATCTCCGGGTCCACGGCAGCGACGGTGGTGTCGCTCCCGGACACGGCCGGCGGCCAGTCGATCTCGCTCGCCAGGAACGTCGCCGAGCCCGCGCCCCGCTCCGCCGCGGATGCGGCCGTCGCGGGCACGACGACCGCCGCACACAGGACCGCGGCGACGGTGAAGCGGCGGAGCGCGCAACGAATTCCGGCGTACGAGAACATGAATCCTCCAGGGAGATGAAAAGAGATTTACCGCCCGTTCCCGTGCCGCCGGGATTTCCTCGGGCTGACTCTTCAATAATCCCGTTCGACTACCGGCCGATCCAGCGTTCATGGCGTCGTGCCCGCGCCATGGCGTGAGTGCGTCACGACCACCGGAAGCGGAATTGATCCCTCTCCGAACCCCTCCCCGAAGATCCCTCGGGAATACTTTCCGGAATTCAATTCTCCGCAATACGCTCAATACTTGAGCTGACCAAATTTATGGTACGTTCGTCAGCGCGGCGCCTTTTGGGCGAACACCCCCGGAACCGGCGGGAATCCAGCACCTCCAGGGGCGGGATCCCGCCCGGGCAGGGGCGTGCCGCCGCCCCTGCCCACCCCCGACGTGCGGTCCACGCAGCTCGTTCGTAGGTGGCGAGCGTGGCGTCCGCCGCGGTTTCCCAGGCCATGCCCGCCGCATGCCGGACGCCCGCCCAGCCCATCGCCCGCGCACGGCGCGGAGCACGGGCCAGGGCCAGCAAGCTCCGCGCGTAGTCCGCCGGTCGGTGACCGTCGAGCAGAACCCCGGTGCGCCCGTCCTGAACTGCCGTGGGCAGTCCTCCCACCCGTGCCGCCAGTACAGGCGTGCCGCATGCCTGCGCCTCCACCGCCACCAGGCCGAAGGATTCGCTGCGCGAGGGGACGACCAGGACGTCGGCGGCCCGGTACCAGTCGGCCAGCACCCGCTGGCGCACCGCCGGCTCCATCCGTACGACGTCGTCGACGCCCAGCTGCCGGCACAGCGCGGGCAGTCCGGGCGCATGTGTACCGCTCCCGCTGAGCCCGCCGATGACGGGGGCCAGGAGGCGCATACGGAGCTCCGGGGCGAGGTCCAGGAGTTCGGCGAGGGCTCTGATCAGTACGTCCGGCCCCTTCAAGGGCTGGATCCGGCCGACGAAGAGCGGGATGAAGGCGTCCGGCGGCAGGCCGAGGCGGCGCCGTGCGACGTCTCTGCCCGCCCCGGGGCTGAAGGTCTCGGTGTCGACACCCGGCCGCACGATGTCGGTACGGGTGGTCTCGGCACCGTAGAGGTCGTGGAGCGCGGCAGCCTCGTCGGCCGTGTTCGCGATCAGTCGGTCGGCGGCGTCGATGACCTGGTGCTCGCCGAGGATGCGTGCAGCGGGTTCGGCGCTGTCCCCCGGTGCCAAAGAGGCGTTCTTCACCCGGCCCAGCGTGTGCATGGTATGGACGAGCGGTACCCGCCACTGGCCTGCGACGGCCCGGCCCACCTGGCCGGACAGCCAGTAGTGGGAGTGGACGACGTCGTACGGGCGGCGTTGCTCAGCGGCTCGGAGCAGGTCCCGCGAGAATGCGGACAGCGTGCCCGGCAGGGCTTCCTTCGCGAGCGGGCCGCAGGGGCCGGCGTGGAGGTGGTGAACGGTCACCAGGTCGGCGAGCGGGACACGCGCCGGCAGGCCCTCGCCGCGGCAGCGGGTGAACACGTCGATCTCGGCGCCCTTGGCGGCCAGCGCGCGTGCCAGCTGCACCATGTAGACGTTCATGCCGCCGGCGTCCCCCGTGCCGGGCTGGTGCAGGGGCGAGGTGTGGACGCTGAGCATGGCGACACGGGGCGGCCTGGAAGCGGGGCGGGGCACGTGGGTCTCCTTCGAGGGGGCCACGTGCCCCGCCGCTGCCGTATCAGCACAGTGTCCGTACGGGACCCGGCGTCGCACGCGGCAAACGGACGGCCCCGGTGCGGTGGTGCGCCGGGGCCGGTGGGGTCACGATCCGGGGACGGATCGGAGGGGCGATCAGAACCCGAAGACGGGGCCTGACGGGGGTGACAGCCTGGTGCCGGGGGCGGGCGCGGCGAGCGCGTCCGCGGTGATCGCACGGCCGGTGGGCAGCCCGAGGGCCGCCGCCAGCCGGTCGGCGCCTTCCGGCATCACCGGCCGGGCCCATGCGGACAGCGCGCCGGCCACCTCCAACTGGGCCACGGTGGCGGCCATGCTGCGGCCGTGGCCGGTCGGGCGACGCCGTTCGTGGGCGTTGATGTGCGCGAAGTCGTCGACGGAGCGGACGGTCTCGTCCAGCAGGGCGACCGCGCGACGCGGGTCGAACGAGTCCGGCGCGTACGCCACGGCCAGGTCCTCGGCGGTACGCAGCAACAGCTCGCGCAGCCGCGGCCAGCCGGCGCCGCCGGGTTCCGCATCCGGGACGCGGCCCGCACAGTCCTGCCGTATCTGGGCGAAGAGCCGGATGAGCCAGCTGTTCCAGGTCGCGTCGAGGGTCCGGCGTGCCTGCTCCAGGTCCGCGCGGCTGAAGTGGACGGCACGCCCGACGGGACGGGTCTGCAGCACGTGCCGCCGCAGCGAGTCGGAGCCGAACTCCGTCAGCAGGTCCAGCGCCCACACGGTGGCGGGCTGCTCGCCGGGCAGGACGCTGTCGTCCAGTACGAGGGGTTCGTTGACGCAGAATCCCTGGGGCAGCTTGATGCCTTGGGCGAGCATGAGGGCGGGCAGCAGCACGGTCTGGCAGAAGGCGTGGTCGAAGCCGCAGAAGTGCATGGTCTGTTCCGGCGCGGGATGGAGATCCAGCCGGTAGCCGAAGAGGTGGATCGCGGCGGCCTCGAAGCACGCGTCGATGCGATGGCCGGCGAAGTCCTCCCCCGGTACGGGGAGGCCCCACTCCCCCGGTTGGCAGACGGCGACGTCCGGCAGCCCGTCCTCGATGAGCTGCTCGCACAGCGCCGCGAGGCGGGGCGGCAGCTCGGCGTCCGCCCAGTAGTCGGCCAGCTGGTCGCGGAAGGGCTCCAGCGGGAGGTGGAGCCGGCGGCAGCGGCGCATGGCCGCGGGGGTGTCACAGAGTGCGCAGCGCGGCTCCAGGAGCTCGCCGCTGCTGTTGGGCCGGGCGCAGGACGGGCAGGCGTTGCCGTCGCAGGGGAGCGCGCAGTGGGGGCAGGTGCCGTTCGCATGGGCGCCGTGCAGCCAGCGGTCGCAGGATTCGCAGTACGGCATGAGGCGGGTGCGGGCCGCGAGAACACCTTCGTTGCGGAGCCGGGTGAAGAGGTCCTGTACCCAGCTTCCGTAGCCGTCGGCGGTGCGGGGGTGGACGATGCGGTCGAAGACGACTCCGGCGCGCAGCAGGTCCGCGCAGATGGCCTGGCGGTACCCCTCCGCCACCTCTGCCGGCTTGCGGCCGGTGCGCAGCGCGCGGAGTTCGACGGAGCTGCCGTGCTCGGCGGTGCCGGTGGTGAACAGTACGGGCCTGCCGTCGGCGCGGAGGGCACGGCTGAGCACGTCGGCCGCGACGTAGGGGCCGGCCAGGTGGCCGATGTGGAGCTCGCCGTGGGCGGCGGGCGGGGTCGCGGTGATCCAGAGCGGGACGCTCACGGGCGGACCTCCTTGGTGTGCTGGGGGCCTGTTCCATCGGACAGGCTTCGGACAGGCCCTAGTGGGGCTCGAAGTGGAAGGAGCGGATGAAGCAGTCCCGTGGCTGCTCGACGGCGTAGACGATGCAGTCGAAGAGCGCCTGGCCGGTGAGTTTGTCGTCGGGGCGGTCGCCGAGTCCGGCCCATTCCACGGACCGGGGGTCGGCCGTGGAGAAGTCCGGCGGATAGAGGGAGAAGACCCGTACACCGGAAGGGCGCAGCCGGTGGGAGAGGATGTCGGCGAACCCGGCCTGCGCGTTCTTCGCCGCGTAGAAGGCGTCGTGCGCGGAGGTTCTGGCGGCTCCCGCTCCCCCGCGGACGGCCACCATGTTCACGATGTCCGGCCGGTGGGATTTCCGCAGCAGCGGCAGAAAGTGCTTCACCATGAGGACGGTGCCGCCCGCGGTGGATTCGATGGTCTCGACGATCTGGTCGTCCGAGGCGTCCTCCAGCTCGACGCCGTCGAGCCAGCGCGCGCCATTGTTCACCAGGAGGTCGACGCGCTCACTGTGTTCGCCCACTTGCCGGGCGAATTCCCGGATTTCGGCGGGACGGCTGAGGTCGCAGCCGAATGCGTGAATACGGTCGCGGGCAGCACCGAGGACTTCCGTCCGGGTGCGCTCGGCCGCTTCGACGGTCCGCGCGGAAACGAATACTTCGGCGCCCAGGTGCGCGAATCCCACGGCAAGTGATCGCCCGAATTCGCGCGAGGCGCCGGTCACCACGACACGCAGGTTCTCGAAAGTCATCCTGTCCCGTTCTCCTGAATCGGCTGGACCGTTCATTGAGCCTGGCAGAGGAAACGGGGAAGGTCTGCGGAAAACGGCGGCAGGTTCACGCCGTGGCGTGGGTACGCCATGGCAGCGCGACGTGCCGTTCGAGGACGCGCACCCGTTTGCCGGGAACGCTGACCCGCGCCAGCCGGGGGTCGGGGGCGCCGGTGACGGTCGCGGTGACCGTCGCGAGGCCGGCCGGGGTCGCCACGAGGAGGGCATGCGGCGGACAACCGGCCGCACGGGCCAGCCGGTACGGCACCGTGCCGTCGATGGCCGCGGCAGCGGCGAGGCACGTCAGCCCGGTCATGGCGAAGGAGGGGTGCCAGCCGGGTTCGGTCAGTGACCGCACGACGAGCCGTCCCGCTCCCCCGATGCCGACGACCGCGATCTTCGGTAACGCACCACGGGCCGACAGGCCCAGCATCGACCGGGCCGCGTCCCTCAGCCGTTGCAGACGGCCGAAGTCGGCGCTTCCGGCTGCGCACAGAGCCGACCGTCCCTCCAGCCCGAGATCCCGGGCATCGACAAACACGTACGGGTTGGCGAACCGCACCATCGACACCGTGTGCACCCCATCGGCGGTGCTGAGCACGTCCCGGGGACGTCCGGTGGGCAGCAGCTCCGCCGGCCGCGGCATCGCGGGCAGGAAGTGCACGGTGTACGAGCCGTCGGCGGCCGGCTCACAGACCACCGCGCCGGTACCGCCCGGACCGCGCGTACGCACGCGGACGGTACCGCGCATCCCACTCGCGGAAACGGCCGCCAGCAGCGAATGACCACACGCGCTGTCGAAAGCGAACCCGTCCTCCCGCTCCGCCAGCCCCTGAACAAAGCGGTACTCCAGGTCGAAGAAGGGATGCCGGGAAGGCCGGACGAGCGCGAACTTCAGTACCTCACCCCGTCCGCCCGCCCGCAGCGCTCTCCGCGCCTCGTACAGGGCCTCGGCCAACTCCTCCTCCCCCTCAGGGACTTCGTGCGCATCGAGAACGAGCGTGGGCCCCGGCGCGCCCTCCACCATGGCGAGGTGTGCCGTCACGCGGCGGCTCCGGCCAGTACAGGCGCGGCGGACGCGCGGGTCTGCGCAGGCCGCAGGGCGCGCAGCTCCTGCCGCCACAACTCGTGCACGACCAGTGCCCACAAGGCCATGGCGCTGGTGCCGGTCGGCCGGCGCAGATGGGCGGTGAAGAGTGCGCGGAGGCCATGCGGAGACAGCCGCGGATCGAGATGCGTTCCGGCGGTCAGCACGTCCTGGGCCAGCGCCATGAGGGGCGTACCGCGTACCAGCATCGCCTCGACGGGCAGCAGGAAGGGCTGCTTGGGCCGCCGGATCACGGCCTCCGGAAGCAGCCCCTGGGCCGCCTCGTGCAAGGCTCGCTTGCCGGTCTTGAGCGGGACGGGGAGGCGGGCGGCGAGACCAGTGATGGAGGGCTGGAGGAAGGGCAGCCGGGCCTCGACGGCCCAGGCCATGCTGAGGTGGTCCAGCCGCCTGAGGTGGTAGGCGGGCAGCCGCTGGAAAGTCTCGAACGAGGACAGCACGGCGTGCCGGTCGCCGGCCGCCGAGGACAGCCGGCCGGCGATCCGCTGCTCGGCGGTCCCCCGATCGGCCAGGAAGGCACGGTAGTCGGAGCTGTACAGCGACTCGCGCAGTGCGCTGGGCACCGCGGCGAGCGAGGCGACGTACGGGGCGACCCAGCCGGTACCGGGTGGTGCCGCCAGGGCCGTCCGCACCCGGTCGTACCCGGCGAACAGCTCGTCCGCGCCATCGCCGGTCAGCGCGACGGTGAAGCCTTCATTGCGCACGGCACGGAACAGCGCGTACGTGCTGAGGGTGATCGGGTCGGCGTTGGGCTGCCCGAGGTGCCACACCGTACGCGGCAGCAGGTCGGCGAACTCCGCCGGATCGGCTTCGACTTGGTGATGCACTGTGCCGCTCCGCCGCGCGATGGCGCGGGCGAAGCCGTGCTCGCTGCCCGGCCACTCGCCGCGGTATGTCAGGTGGAAGGTGTGCAGCGGCGGCGCCTGGGTTTCGTTGACGTGTTCCGCTGCCAGGGCGGTCACCAGACCGGAGTCGAGGCCGCCGCTGGTGATGGCGCAGACCGGCACGTCGGCCTGGACGAGGCGGCGCACTTCCCTGCGGAGGGCGTCCCTCGCGCCGAGGGATCCGCGGGAACTCCGGTGCGGTGTTCTCCGGTGCACACGCAGGCCGCCGCCCCTGGTGGCCAGGGCGGTCGCACCGGGCGGCAACGTCCGGATCCCCCGCAGGGCGGTCTGCCGGCCGAGGCAGGTACGGGTGGTGAGGTACTCGTCCAGCGCCTCGTCACGGTGCTCCGCCGGCACCTGGGGGAAAGCGAGCAGTGCGGGCAGCTCGGAGGCGAAGCGCACGCCGCCGTCGGCAGCGGCGTGGTAGTAGAGCGTCTTCATTCCGTGGTCGTCGACGGCGAGGAGCAGGCGCGGTTCGTCCGGGCGCAGGTCCACGAGGGCGATGGCGAACATGCCGTCCAGCAGCTCGACGAAGCCCGGCCCGTGCTCCGCGTACAGCGCGGGGATCACCGTGCCGTCGCAGTCGTCCGGGAAGGCGTGGCCCAGGGCCGCCATTCGGGCGCGCAGTTGACGGTGGTTGTAGATCTCTCCGTTGAGGACGGCGACGATGCCTGGCGCGCTGGCCAGACGATACGGCTGACCACCTCCGGTGGGGCCGGTGACGGCGAGCCGATTGCAGCCGAGCGACCAGCCCGGGCCGCGTGCGACGCCGTGGGCGTCCGGCCCGCCGTGCCGCTGCCGCCCCGAGACGGCGGCCAGCTCCTGGCCGGTGGCCCTGGTGGCGAATGATCCGCAGATCCTGCACATGACGACTACCTCCGAGCCCTTACCAGGCCATCCGACTTGAGGCGTTCAGTAATTTGAATCTACCAATTAATGGGTTGGCGCGTAAGTGCAATGGCGTGAACCGGCCACGCCTCGGCCTTGTCCGGCACACCGGCGCTCCCGCACGCTGATCGCATGAGCGACTCCCCCACCGGACGGCCCCAACGCAGCGCTCCTGCACGCCTCTTAGTGGTGGCGGCCCACCCGGACGACATCGAGTTCTGCGTGAGCGGGACCGTCATGCAGTGGATCGAACGCGGCACCGAGGTGACCTACTGCATCGTCACCGACGGCGGCGCGGGCGGTTACGACGAGCGGCTGCCGCGTCAGGCCATGGCGGACCTGCGCCGCGCCGAACAGGCGCATTCCGCGAAGCTCAGCGGCGTACAGGACGTCCGGTTCCTGGGCTATCCCGACAGCCTGGTCGAGCCGAGCGTCGAGCTGCGCCGGGACCTGTGCCGGGTCATCCGGGAGATCCGACCGACGCGGGCGATCATCCCGAGCCCCGAGATCAACTGGTCCCGCATCGCGGACGTCCACCCCGACCACCGGGCCGTGGGGGAAGCCGCGCTGCGCGCGATCTATCCGGAGGCACGCAACCCCTTCGCCCACCCGTCCCTGGTCAAACACGAGGGCCTGCGTCCGTGGACCGTGCCCGAGACCTGGCTGATGACCGGCCCCCGCCCGAACCAGTACATCGACGTCACCCCGGTCTTCGACCGCAAGGTCGAGGCGCTGCGCATCCATACCTCGCAGACCGCCCACTTCGACGACCTGGCCGGCCTGCTCCGCGACTGGCTCGGCGAGCACGCCCGGGCCGGCGGTCTGCCGCCCGGACGCCTCGCCGAGGCGTTCCAGGTCGTCGATACGGCCTGAGCCGATGCAGCCCGAGTCGATACGACCCGGGTCGATGCGGCCCGAGTCCATACGGTCCGAGGGGTCGGTCAGCCGTAGATGACCAGCTCGCTCTCCGTCGCACCGCGCAGCTCGTAGCGCGTACGGACCAGTGGGCGGCCTGCGTAGAGCCGGATGAGGGTCGGCACGTCGGCGGCCAGGGACGCCGCGGGCCGGCCCTCGACCTCGTTGCCGAGCACCAGGAGCTCGCCATGCCCCTGCAGGGTGGCGTGCAGACGGGGTGTGTGCCGTACGCGGCTGACGACGGACAGGATCGTCAGCGCCTCCAGCGCCCCCTTGCCGTCGTACGCGCCGGACTCGCCGAGCGCATCACGTACATCCCCGGCATGCACCCACTCCCCCAGCGCGATGACATCGAGCTCACCGTCGGATGCGGCGATGACCGGACCCGCCTCGGTGAAACCGCGCTCCAGCTCGTCCAGGACCTGTGAGGTCGTCCAGTCGGCGCGCTCGCGTACGTCGGCGGCGTTCGCCTCCGGAGTGAAGGCGCCCTCCAGCCGCCCTTCGACAATGCGGACCAGCGCGGCCCCGCAGTGGGCCAGGACTTGTCGTACGGTCCAGCCAGGGCAGGCCGTACGAGCAGCGAAGCCGTACTGGTCCGTGCCGCGCAGCAGCGGCATCAGCGCGTCCCGCTCCGTGCGCAGCAGCCGGTCGGGCAGCCAAGGATCTCGCTCGCCGGCCATCAGTAGCGGTAGTGGTCCGGCTTGTACGGACCCTCGACCTCGACGCCGATGTAGGCGGCCTGCTCCGGACGGAGCTCGGTGAGCTTGACGCCCAGGGACTCCAGGTGGAGGCGGGCGACCTTCTCGTCCAGGTGCTTGGGCAGCACGTAGACGTCGGTCGGGTACTGCTCGGGCTTGGTGAACAGCTCGATCTGGGCCAGCGTCTGGTCAGCGAACGAGTTGGACATCACGAACGACGNATCACGAACGACGGGTGGCCGGTCGCGTTGCCCAGGTTCAGCAGACGGCCCTCGGACAGCACGATCAGGACCTTGCCGTCGGGGAAGGTCCAGGTGTGCACCTGCGGCTTGACCTCGTCCTTGACGACGCCCTCGATGGCGGCCAGGCCGGCCATGTCGATCTCGTTGTCGAAGTGGCCGATGTTGCCCACGATCGCCTGGTGCTTCATCCTGGCCATGTCCGAGGCCATGATGATGTCCTTGTTGCCGGTCGTGGTGACGAAGATGTCCGCCGTCTCGACCACCTCGTCCAGCGTGGTGACCTGGTAACCGTCCATCGCCGCCTGCAGCGCACAGATCGGGTCGATCTCGGTGACGATCACCCGGGCGCCCTGGCCGCGCAGCGACTCCGCGCAGCCCTTGCCCACATCGCCGTAGCCGCACACCACGGCGGTCTTGCCACCGATCAGGACATCGGTGGCCCGGTTGATGCCATCGATCAGCGAGTGCCGGCAGCCGTACTTGTTGTCGAACTTCGACTTCGTCACGGCGTCGTTCACGTTGATCGCCGGGAAGAGGAGAGTGCCGTCACGGTGCATCTCGTACAGACGGTGCACACCGGTCGTGGTCTCCTCGGTGACACCACGGATCTCCGAAGCCAGCTTCACCCAGTCCAGAGAGCTGTTCGCCAACAGGTCCCGTACAACCGCTAGTTCGTCGTTGTCCGCAGCGGGCAGCTCGCCCGTCTTCCGGTACTCGACGCCCTTGTGGACGAGGAGGGTGGCGTCACCGCCGTCGTCCAGGATCATGTTGGGGCCGGTCCCGCCGGGCCAGCTGAGCGCCTGTTCCGTACACCACCAGTACTCCTCCAGGGTCTCGCCCTTCCAGGCGAAGACCGGGATTCCGGCCGCGGCCACGGCTGCCGCCGCGTGGTCCTGGGTGGAGAAGATGTTGCAGGAAGCCCAGCGGACCTCGGCGCCGAGGGCAACCAGGGTCTCGATGAGGACGGCGGTCTGCACGGTCATGTGCAGCGAGCCGGTGATCCGGGCGCCGGCCAGCGGCTGCGCCTCGGCGTACTCCTTACGGATCGCCATCAGACCGGGCATCTCGTGCTCGGCGAGGGTGATCTCCTTGCGGCCGAAGGCGGCCAGGGACAGGTCGGCGACCTTGTGGTCAGGCACAGACACGGACACTCCTTGAGGTCTGGACAGTCTGGACGGTCTCGATGGTCTGGATGCTGCGGTGGATGTCGAGGGCCGCTGTGGAGCGGTTGAGGGTGATGTAGTGCAGTCCGGGGGCGCCTTCGGCGAGGAGCCGTTCGGCCATGGCGGTGGCGTGGTCGACGCCGATGCGGTGGGCGGTGGCCGGGTCGTCGCGGGCCGCCTCCAGCCTGTTGGCGAGGTCTTCGGGGAAGGAGGCGTCGCTGAGTTCGGCGAAGCGGCGGATTTGGCGTACGTCGGTGGCCGGCATGATCTCGGGGATGATCGGGGTGTCACAGCCCGCCGCCGCCACCCGGTCGCGCAGCCGCAGATAGTCCTCGACGTGGAAGAACATCTGGGTGATGGCATAGTCGGCACCCGCCCGGCACTTGGCGACGAAGTGCCGGATGTCGCTCTCCCAGTCCGGCGAGCGCGGGTGCTTCTCGGGGAACGCCGCCACGCCAACAGTGAAGTCACCCAACGAGCGGACGAGTTCCACCAGTTCATAGGCATGCATCAGGCCGTCGGGGTGCGGATGCCATACGCCCTTGGGGTCGCCGGGCGGATCACCGCGCAGGACCAGCACATCGCGGATGCCCGCATCGGCGTACTGGCCGATGACGGCCCGCAGCTCGGCGACCGAGTGCCCGACGGCGGTCAGATGCGCGACCGGTCGGAGGGTCGTCTCGTCCGCGATGCGCCGGGTCACCTCGATCGTGCGGTCCCGCGACGAGCCGCCCGCGCCGTACGTCACGGACACAAAGTCCGGGCGCAGGGCTTCCGCTCGCCGAATCGCCTTCCACAGCACCCGCTCGCCGGCCGGCGTCTTCGGCGGGAAGAATTCGAAGGAGAAGGTGGGCCCGGCGTTCATGCCCGCCTCCCGGCGTTGAAGTAGCCCGCCTCGGGGTGGTGCACGACGATCGCGTCGGTGGACTGCTCGGGGTGGAGCTGGAACTCCTCGGAGAGGACGACGCCGATGCGCTCCGGCCGCAGCAGCTCCGCGATCTTCGCGCGGTCCTCCAGGTCCGGGCAGGCCGGGTAGCCGAGGGAGTAACGGCAGCCCTGGTATTCGGTGCGCAGCATCCCGTCGAGCGAACCCGGTTCGTGGTGCGCAATGCCGAGCTCGGCACGGACGCGGGCGTGCCAGTACTCGGCGAGGGCCTCGGCGAGCTGGACGGAGAGGCCGTGCAGCTCCAGGTAGTCACGGTAGGAGTCGGCCGCGAACAGCTTCGCGGTCTCCTCACCGATCTTCGAGCCGACGGTGACGACCTGAAGGCCGACCACGTCGGTCTCGCCGGATTCCTCCGGGCGGAAGAAGTCCGCGAGGCACAGCCGGCGGCCGCGGCGCTGCCGCGGGAAGGTGAAGCGGGTGCGCTCGGCACCGTTCTCGTCGAGGACGATGAGGTCGTCACCCTTGGACACGCACGGGAAGTAACCGTGGACCACGGCCGCTTCGAGCAGGTTCTCCGTACGCAGCCGGTCCAGCCACATCCGCAGCCGGGGCCGGCCGTGGGTCGCGATCTGTTCCTTCTTCAATCCCCACTGGCCTTTGAAGAGGGCGCCCTCGTCCAGCCAGGAGGCGTAGTCGGCGAGCTGAATGCCCTTCACCACGCGGGTGCCCCAGAAGGGCGGGGTCGGGACCGGGTTGTCGGTGGCCACGTCCGAGCGGACCGAACCCTCCGGCTCCTCGACCTCCAGTACCGCGGTGTCCCGCTTGGGTACACGGCGCTGCTTGAGCTCCGGCAGGGTCGCGCCGGGCACGCCACGCTTGACGGCGATCAGGGCGTCCATCAGGCGCAGGCCCTCGAACGCGTCGCGGGCGTAGCGGACCTCGCCCTCGTAGATCTCGTGCAGGTCCTGCTCCACGTACGCGCGGGTGAGCGCCGCACCACCGAGAATCACCGGGAACCGCTGTGAGAGACCGCGGGCGTTGAGTTCCTCCAGGTTCTCCTTCATGATCACCGTGGACTTCACCAGCAGCCCGGACATGCCGATCACATCGGCCTTGTGCTCCTCGGCGGCCTCCAGGATCGCGGAGACCGGCTGCTTGATGCCGAGGTTGACGACGTTGTAACCGTTGTTGGAGAGGATGATGTCCACGAGGTTCTTGCCGATGTCGTGGACGTCGCCGCGGACGGTGGCCAGCACGATGGTGCCCTTGCCCTCGTCGCCCTCCACCTTCTCCATGTGCGGCTCCAGATAGGCCACCGCGGTCTTCATCACCTCGGCGGACTGGAGCACGAACGGCAGCTGCATCTGACCGGAACCGAACAGCTCACCGACCACCTTCATGCCAGCGAGCAAGGTGTCGTTGACGATGTCGAGCGCGGGGCGCTCCTGGAGGGCCTCCTCCAGGTCGGCCTCGAGTCCGTTGCGTTCACCGTCGATGATGCGCCGCTGCAGCCGCTCCTCCAGCGGCAGCGCCGCCAGCTCCTCGGCCGCACCGGCCTTCAACGACTTCGCCGTGGCGCCCTCGAAGAGCTCCATCAGCTTCTGCAGCGGGTCATAGCCCTCGCTGCGGCGGTCGTAGATCAGGTCCAGGGCGACCTTGACCTGCTCCTCGTCCAGCCGCGCGATCGGCAGGATCTTCGACGCGTGCACGATCGCCGAGTCCAGGCCCGCCTTGACGCACTCGTCCAGGAAGACCGAGTTCAGCACGATCCGCGCGGCCGGGTTCAGGCCGAAGGAGATGTTGGACAGACCCAGCGTGGTCTGCACCTCCGGGTGGCGGCGCTTCAGCTCCCGGATCGCCTCGATCGTGGCGATGCCGTCCCGCCGCGACTCCTCCTGACCCGTGCAGATGGTGAACGTCAGACAGTCGACGAGGACGTCCGACTCCCGTACGCCCCACTTCCCCGTCAGCTCATCAATGAGCCGCTCGGCGATCTCGACCTTCTTCTCCGGCGTCCGGGCCTGGCCCTCCTCATCGATGGTCAGCGCGATCAGCGCCGCGCCGTGCTCCTTCGCCAGCGCGGTGACCTTCGCGAACCGCGACTCGGGCCCGTCGCCGTCCTCGTAGTTCACCGAGTTGATGACCGCGCGGCCGCCCAGCTTCTCCAGACCGGCCTCGATGACGGGCACCTCGGTGGAGTCCAGCACGATCGGCAGCGTCGATGCAGTGGCGA
>NZ_NHSG01000109.1:0-21842 GCF_020024005.1 Streptomyces purpurogeneiscleroticus | reverse complement strand
CAGGGCGGGCCCGTCGGCGCCCGCGGTGACGACCTCGGGCTGCCAGCCGTGCCGGGCGAGGGCGGCGACCAGGGCGCGGACCATGCGCGGGTCGAGCTGGGCGCCCGCGCTGCGGCGCAGCTCGGCGACGGCGGCGGCGACCGGGCGGGCGCGGCGGTAGGAGCGGGTGGAGGTCATGGCGTCGAAGGCGTCGGCGACCGCGACCACCCGGGCGAATTCCGGGATCTCGCGCCCCCGGAGGCCGTAGGGGTAGCCCTTGCCGTCCATGCGCTCGTGGTGGTGCAGGATCGCGGCCCTGGCCTCGCCGAGGAAGCCGATGCCGCGGACGATCTCGTGGCCGTACTCCGGGTGCAGCTCGATGACGCGCCGCTCCTCGGAGGTGAGCGGGCCGTCCTTCTGGAGCAGCCGGGTGGGCACGCCGAGCTTGCCGACGTCGTGCAGGATGCCGGCGAAGCGCAGTACTTCGAGGCGGTCCTCGGCCATGCCCAGCTCGCGGGCGATCATCACCGAGGCGCGGCCGACGCGTTCGCTGTGGCCGCGGGTGTAGCGGTCCTTGAGGTCGACGGCCTGGACGAGGGCGCGGATGGTGGCCTGGTGCGCCGCGCGCTCGCGGTGGTACTGCGCGAAGACCCAGCAGGAGATGTACATGGGCAGCAGGACGAGCAGGGCCGCGGCGGGCCCGTAGGAGCTGCGCCAGAGGACGGCCATCATCAGTCCGGCCAGGCCGTGCACCAGGTGCGGGGCGAGCGAGCGGAGCAGCAGGCCGCGCCAGGCGGTGCGCGGCGGGCGTCGCTCGGCGGCGACGAGGACGCCGCCGTCCAGGACGGCCAGGACGGCGCAGAAGGCGGTGGTGGCGGCCGCGGCGGGCAGCAGCGCGTAGGGGAATTCGGGGGTGAGGACGGCGCGGCTGCCGCCCGCGCCGAAGACCTGTGCGGCGGCCCAGGCGGCCAGGGCCAGTTCCGCCGCGTGCCAGACGCGGCGTGCCACGGGCGATCGCTCCGCGGTACCGGAGAGGAGGGCGCCGGGCAGGGCGGCCAGGGCGGCAGCGGCGGGCGGCAGCAGGAAGACCCCGGCGAGCAGCACGGGGCAGCCCCAGCGGGGCGGCATGCCGTCGCTGTGCGCCGCTGCGCCGCCGGCCGGTGCCCGGCCGCGTCCCGTGGTCAGCGGGCAGTTGCGCATCCGCTCGCAGGCGGCGTAGAGCGCGGCGATCAGGCCCACGGTGGGCCAGGGGGTGTCCGTGGCGGGCAGGGCGGCGGGGGCGGCACAGCCGGCCGCCGCCAGGACAGCACATCCGATGTACGCGTACGCGCCCATGGGCAGCTGCCGCATGGCGCCCTCCTCCCCGTACCGAGCGGTGACGCTTCAGGTCCGGTGAGCTTAGAAGGCGTGGGCGGCGCGTGCGGGCGCATCCGGGGATTGGGTGGGGCTCATCAGCCGGCCCTCACCCGATGGAGTGACCCGGCGCGTTATTCGGCGCGCGCCGCCTCGGTGCGTGCATCGGTTTCGGTCGGTCCGGCCTGGTGACCGGGGCCCTCGGCAGCGGCCGATTCCTGCGCCTGTTCGAGCACGCTCTTCTCGGGCACGGCCTCGCCGGACCGGATCAGCTCGATCCGTCCCATGACCTTCGAGCGCAGGTCGGTGGGCACGTCGTCGTGGCCGCAGCAGCGCTTGACGAGCTTCTTGACGGCCTGTTCGAGGCCGTACTTCTCCAGGCAGGGCGAGCACTCGTCGAAGTGCTCCTCGAACTTCGTGCACTCCCCGTCCGGCATCTCGCGGTCGAGATACTCGTACAGGTGGTCAAGGACCTCGGAGCAGTCCGTCTCGTGCGGGTCTCCGCAACTCATGATGTGGAGCCTTTCCGATCGTGCGGCTGCTTCCCCGAAGTAGCCGCAGCGCCCGCTCCGGCCGGGACGAGCCCTCGGTCACGGGCGTAGTCCTCGAGCATTCCGCGCAGCTGTCGGCGGCCACGGTGCAGGCGGGACATCACCGTGCCGATGGGTGTTCCCATGATGTCGGCGATCTCCTTGTACGCAAACCCCTCCACGTCCGCGAGGTAGACCGCTATGCGGAATTCCTCGGGAATGGCCTGGAGGGCTTCCTTCACGTCCGAATCGGGCAGGTGGTCCAGCGCCTGCGACTCGGCTGAGCGCAGGCCCGTGGACATGTGCGACTCGGCGCGCGCGAGCTGCCAGTCCTCGATCTCCTCGGCCGCGCTGCGCTGCGGCTCCCGCTGCTTCTTGCGGTAGGAGTTGATGAAGGTGTTGGTCAGGATGCGGTACAGCCACGCCTTGAGGTTCGTGCCCTCGCGGAACTGGTGGAAGGACGCGTACGCCTTGGCATACGTCTCCTGTACCAGGTCCTCCGCGTCCGCCGGATTGCGCGTCATACGCAGCGCGGCCGAATACATCTGGTCCAGGAAAGTGAGCGCGTCACGCTCGAAACGCGCATTGCGCTCGGCCTCCGACTCGCCCTTCGTCTCCGTGCGGGCAGCCTCCGCCTGGCCCTCGTTCTGTGCTTGTGCCGTGCCGTCGGTCCCTGCGTCGGTACCGCTGACCGGACCCACCTCCTCCAACACCGTGCCGGATCCGGATGCGGATCCGCTCGAATCGGAGAATAGACGACGATCCGGTACCACCGCCGCTCCAGCCGTGACGTGGTGTCCCGCCGGGAGCTGTGCCGGCTGCGGCACCGTCCAGCTGGGGCCCTGCGGTCGGGCCGGGCATGCGATCCCCATGCGGTGGACTCCCATTCCTCGTGCGTACCAGTACGTACCTGCCTACGCCACGGACAACAGAACGGGGGCGCCGCGCATTCCCGCGCCTTTCCAGGGGCGGTCCGGAGGGCCCGCTGAGGTCAGTCGGGCAGCCCGACGAGCCACTCGGCGGCCGCCTCCACGATCAGCATGAGCGCCGCGTCCTGGTCGATGGGGGCCTTCTTCGGTACGGCGAAACCGTGATCGGCGTGCGGCACCTCGACGATCTGGGTGCCCTCGGGGAACTCGTCGGGGCGCCCGAAGGGGTCGCGGCCGCCCTGGATCACCAGGGTGGGCACGCCGGCCCCGGTGAGCTCGTCGGCACGGGACTTCTCCGGCTTGCCCGGCGGGTGCAGCGGGAAGCTGAGGGCGAGCACGGCGTGCGCGCCGAGCTCCCGCGCCGTACGGCAGGCCACCCGCGCCCCCGCACTGCGCCCGCCCGCGACGACCGGCAGTCCGGGCTTCCGCAGCGCGGGCCACAGCGCCGTCCAGGCCGCGTCCAGGGTCTTCGGCGCGGGCGCCAGCTTCTTGCCCGCCACCCGCCAGGGCTGCTCGACGAGCGCGACCGTGACGCCGCGCTCCGGGAGGGCCGCGGCCAGCGCCGCCAGGTCCCGCGCCTCGATGCCGCCGCCCGCGCCGTGGCTCACGGCGAGCACCGTGCGCGCCGTGCCCTGGGCGTGGTGCCAGGTGATCCGGGCCTCGCCCGCCGGTGTGCCGACCGTCTCGCTCTCACTCATGGGGCCATCCTGCCCCGGGCGGCCGCGCCCACCGGGACGGGGCACGGTCAGAAGAGCGTTTCCTCCTCCGGCGCCGCCAGCTCCTTCAGCAGCTCGGGGCTGTTGTTGCGGACGTTGCTGACCTCCGTGGAGACGGGGTGGGCGCGCATCATCCCGGCGGGCGGCGGCGCGAGCAGTGCGCGCAGCTCCTCGATGTCCGTGGTGGCCGGGTTCAGCCAGGCGTCCCAGCGGTCGGGCGGCAGGACGAGCGGCATCCGGGGGTGGATGTCGGCGAGGGACTGCGGCCCTGTGTCGCCGGAGGCGCCGGCCAGCGGCGTGGTCTCGGCGGCCGTGGTGACCACCGAGCAGGTCGCCCACCACGCCTGCGGGTGGTCCGGCGGCAGCGTCGGGTCGCGCCAGAACTCGTACAGCCCGGCCATCGCCATCACCGCGCCGTCGGCCGGCGTGACGAAGTACGGCTGCTTGCGGGGGCGCTTCTTCCGGCCCTGCTCCTCCAGCTGCCGCTCCCCCACGCCGGTCACCCACTCGAAATAGCCGTCGCCGGGCAGCAGGCAGCGGCGGGCGGCGAAGGGCTTCTTGAAGGACGGCTTCTCGTGGACCGTCTCCGCCCTCGCGTTGATCATCTTCACGCCGACGTCGGGTGATTTCGCCCACGACGGAACCAGGCCCCACTTCAAAGGCCGCAGCTGGCGAACCGGCCGCCGGTCCTCAGCGTCTTTGACGGGGCGTTCGAGCACCGCGTAGACGTTCTTGGTGGGGGCGATGTTGTAGTCGGGAGCGAGGGTCTCCTCGGGCTCCCACTTCTCGACCTCGAAGATCCCCACCAGATCCTCGGGCCGCCTGCTCGCCGCATACCGTCCGCACATGTATGCCACAGTGCCATGGCACAGCAAGGGGAGAGATGGACACCGAGCACATCACCGACGTATGGGACCGGGTTTTCGCCACACAACCCGATCCGTCGTTCTGGCTGGTCGTGGCCACGGCCGCGGTCGCACTGGCGGTGGTGCTCCCCTACAGCGCCTGGCGGATATCCCGTAATGCCATCACCATCGCGCACGAGGGCGGGCACGGCCTCGTGGCCCTGCTGACCGGCCGGAAGCTGGACGGCATCCGTCTGCACTCGGACACCTCCGGGCTGACCGTCAGCCGCGGCAAGCCGACCGGCCTGGGCATGATCCTGACCGCCGCGGCCGGCTACACGGCGCCCTCATTGCTCGGCCTGGCCGGTGCCGCGCTGCTCGCCGCCGGCCACATCACGGCCCTCCTGTGGGGCGCGACGGCCCTGCTGCTGGCGATGCTGGTCATGACGCGGAACGCATACGGCGTCCTCACGGTGGTACTCGCCGGTGGAGCGTTCTTCCTCGTCTCCTGGCTGACCACCGCGGAGGTGCAGGCGGCCTTCGCGTACGCGGTGGTGTGGTTCCTGCTGCTGGGCGGGGTGCGGCCGCCGTTCGAGATCCAGGGGAAGCGCAGACGCTCCGGAGGTCACGTGGACTCCGACCCCGACCAGCTCGCCCGCCTGACGAACGTGCCGGCGGCGGTCTGGCTCGGCTTCTTCCACCTGGTCGCGCTCTGCTCGCTGTTCGGCGGCGGTCGGTGGCTGCTGCAGCTGTGAGACCTGCGCGGCGTCGCTTTACCAGTGCCATGTTTCGTACAGGTTGCACCCCATTTGATCAAGATCCGCACCCCTGGTGAGCCATTAAAGTGAGCTACATGACCGAGAGCCCCGCACACTCCGCCCTCTGGCCGGCCCCCACCGCTTCCGGGGCGGTCGACGCGACCGTCACCGTGCCCGGTTCCAAGTCGGTCACCAACCGCGGCCTGGTTCTGGCCGCGCTCTCCTCCGAGCCCGGCTGGCTGCGCCGCCCGCTGCGCTCCCGCGACACCCTCCTGATGGCCCAGGCGCTGCGCACGATGGGCGTGGGCATCGAGGAGACCATCTCCTCCAACTCCGCCCCCGCCGGCACGCCCGACGGCACGGGCGAGGCGTGGCGCGTGATCCCCGCCGGGCTGCACGGCCCCACCACCGTCGACGTCGGCAACGCCGGTACGGTCATGCGCTTCCTGCCTCCGGTCGCGGCGCTGGCCGACGGCCCGGTCCGGTTCGACGGCGACCCGCGGTCGTACGAGCGTCCGCTGGGCGGCGTCATCGACGGGCTGCGCGCCCTCGGTGCCCGCATCGACGACGACAAGCGCGGCGCCCTCCCGATGACGGTGCACGGCAACGGCGGCCTGGACGGCGGCCGGGTCGAGATCGACGCGTCCTCCTCCTCGCAGTTCGTCAGCGCCCTGCTGCTGTCCGCGCCGCGCTTCAACCAGGGCGTGGAGGTACGGCACGTGGGCGACACCCTGCCGTCCATGCCGCACATCCGGATGACCGTGGACATGCTGCGGATCGCCGGCGCGCAGGTGGACACGCCCGAGTCCGGCGGCGAGCCGAACGTCTGGCGGGTCACCCCGGGCGCGCTGCTCGGCCGCGACCTGGTCGTCGAGCCGGACCTGTCCAACGCGCAGCCGTTCCTGGCCGCCGCGCTGATCACCGGCGGCCGGGTCACCATCCCGGACTGGCCCGAGCACACCACTCAGCCGGGCGACGCGCTGCGCGAGATCTTCACCGAAATGGGCGGTTCCTGCGAGCTGACCGAGCAGGGGCTGACCTTCAAGGGCAGCGGCCGCGTCCACGGCATCGACATCGACCTGAGCGAGGTCGGCGAGCTGACCCCGGGCATCGCGGCGGTCGCGGCCCTCGCGGACTCCGAGTCCGTGCTGCGCGGCGTCGCCCACCTGCGGCTGCACGAGACCGACCGGCTCGCGGCGCTCACCAAGGAGATCAACGGCCTCGGCGGCGACGTCACCGAGACCGCCGACGGCCTGCACATCCGGCCGCGCCCGCTGCACGGCGGCGTCTTCCACACGTACGACGACCACCGCATGGCCACCGCCGGCGCGCTGCTCGGCCTGGTCGTCGAGGGTGTCGAGGTGGAGAACGTCGCGACCACGGCCAAGACCCTGCCCGACTTCCCCGAGATGTGGACGGACATGCTCAGCCCGGCGGCGGCCCCCGCCCGGAGAGCCTGAGAGTCCGCCACGATGCGCCGCTACGGCAAGCACACCGACGAGGACGACGTCCGGGTCCGCCCGAACCGCAAGGGCAACCGTCCCCGTACGAACATCCGCCCGAAGCACGAGGACGCCAGCGAGGGCCTGGTCCTCACGGTCGACCGCGGCCGCATCACGTGCCTGATCGATGACCGCACGGTCACCGCGATGAAGGCACGTGAGCTGGGCCGCAAGAGCGTGGTGGTCGGCGACCGGGTCATGGTCGTCGGCGACCTCACCGGCGCCAAGGACACCCTCGCCCGCATCGTGCGGGTCCAGCCGCGCACGTCCGTGCTGCGGCGCACGGCCGACGACGACGACCCGTTCGAGCGGGTGGTGGTCGCCAACGCCGACCAGCTGGCGATCGTCACCGCGCTCGCCGACCCCGAGCCGCGGCCCCGGCTGATCGACCGCTGCCTGGTCGCGGCGTACGACGCGGGCCTTACGCCGCTGCTCGTCCTCACCAAGTCCGACCTGGCGTCGCCGGACACGCTGCTGGAGTCCTACGGCGCGCTGGGCGTCCCGTACGTCGTCACCAACCGCGACGAGCTGGCCGACGGCGCCGCGGCCGACCGGGTGCGCGAGCGGCTGGCCGACCGGATCACGGCCTTCGTCGGCCACTCCGGCGTGGGCAAGACCACGCTGGTCAACTCCCTTGTACCGGCGCGGAAGCGGGCCACCGGACACGTCAACGCGGTCACCGGGCGCGGCCGGCACACGACGACCTCGGCGCTGGCCCTGCCGCTGCCGGACGACCGGGGCTGGGTGATCGACACGCCCGGGGTGCGGTCTTTCGGCCTGCACCACGTCGATCCCTCGCGGGTGATCCAAGCCTTCCCCGACCTGGTACCGGGCACGGAAGGGTGCCCGCGCGCCTGCAGCCACGACGAGCCGGACTGTGCGCTGGACCAATGGGTGGCCGACGGGCACGCCGACCCGGCCCGGCTCTACTCGCTGCGCCGGCTGCTGGCCACCCGGGAGCGGCGCGAGGGCGACTGACGGATCGACAGGGCGTGGGTGGCCGATGCGGAAAGGTGGCTGCCGCCGGCCCGTGGTAACTGCATAATCACATCAGGACTGGGCGAAGCGGTCACCGAACCGACGGAGGCAAACTGATGGCGTGGCTGCTCGTCGTGGTGGCGGGGCTTCTGGAGACGGGCTTCGCGGTGTGTCTGAAGCTCTCGCACGGCTTCACCCGGCTCTGGCCCACGATCGCCTTCTGTGTCTTCGCTCTCGGCAGCTTCGGGCTACTGACCCTCTCCCTGAAAAAGCTGGACGTGGGCCCGGCGTACGCGGTGTGGACCGGGCTGGGCGCGGCCGGCACGGCGGTGTACGGCATGGTCTTCCTCGGCGACGTGGTGTCCACAGTGAAGATCGTCTCGATCACGCTGGTCATCGCGGGCGCGATCGGGCTGCAGTTCTCGGGCTCGGCGCACTGATGCCCGGCCCGGCGCACCGGCCGGGCCGAGCGCGGGGAGCCCGCCACCGACGCGCTCGCGCGCGGGGAGTCCGGCACCGGCCCGCGCTCCCCACGGTCAGTGCGCGGCCTGATGGCGCGGCAGGCCCGCGAACGCGCTGCGGACGAGCCGCCCGACCTCCTCGGGATCGGCAGGCGCGACCACGCAGGACAGCGTGAGCCGGACCGCCGTCGTGCACGCGGTACCCAGCTCGGTCAGCTCCTCCTTGGGCCAGTCCGCCTCCAGCGCGGCCACCGCCCGGTCGCTGAACCGGCCGACCAGCTCGCTCGGCCCGGGCAGCGGCGCCTCGACGGGCGGCGGCACCACGGGGAAGCCTGTGCGGGGTCCGGGCACCGGCAGCGGGAGCGACTGGTCGGCGGGCGAGGGCAGCCGCTCGTTCCAGCAGCCGGTCAGCACGGCCCGTACGAGGGGGTTGGCGCGGGCGGTACGCAGTGTCCAGTCGGCCGCCGCTGCCAGCCTGGCCTGGGCTTCTTCGGGCAGGGACGACGGGCGCGCGGGCCCTTCGGCGGGCGGACCGGCCGCGGGCGGACCGGCGGCGGGCCGGGACAGGATGCGCTCCACGCCCGCCAGATAGCCCTCGGTCTCGCGGCGTACCAGGGCGCGCGCAAGCCCCTGTTTGCTGCCGAACTCGTTGTAGAGGGTCTGCCGGGAGACCCCCGCCGCGGCCGCGACATCGACCATCCGGACGCCTGCCCAGGGCCGTACATCGAGCGCCGCGTAGGCGGCGTCCAGTAAGGAATCACGCGCTGCGGGCATCGTCGCCTCCCAGGCCGTAGTGCCCATATGGCCGGTGTGCGCACAGAATTGACGCCCCACCAGGTGGTGTCAAGGGTCCGGACCAAAGGACTGCCGACAGGTGCGGAGGGGGTCCCCGGAAGCCGCCACGCTCCGCGGCGAACGCGGGATTTTCCGTGCTCAGGTACCGGGAAAGATAGTGTTCGCACATGGCCGACTACCACGATGATCTCCGTCTCGCCCACGTCCTCGCGGACGCCGCGGACGCCGCGACCATGGAACGGTTCAAGGCGCTCGACCTGAAGGTCGAGACCAAACCGGACATGACCCCGGTGAGCGAGGCCGACAAGGCGGCCGAAGAGCTCATCCGCGGCCAGCTCGCACGCGCCCGGCCGCGGGACGCGGTGCTCGGCGAGGAGTTCGGTTCCGAAGGGGCGGGGCCGCGCCGCTGGATCATCGATCCGATCGACGGCACGAAGAACTACGTGCGCGGGGTGCCCGTGTGGGCCACCCTGATCGCCCTGATGGAGCGCGGCGAGGGCGGGGACCGTCCGGTCGTCGGCGTGGTCTCCGCACCCGCGCTGCACCGCCGCTGGTGGGCCGCCGAGGGGCTGGGCGCCTACACCGGCCGCAGCCTGACCTCAGCCCAGCGTCTCCAGGTGTCGAGCGTCGGGCGCATCCAGGACGCGTCGTTCGCCTACTCCTCGCTCACCGGCTGGGAGGAGCGCGGCACGCTGGGCGGCTTCCTGGACCTGTCGCGGGAGGTGTGGCGGACCCGCGCGTACGGCGACTTCTGGCCCTACATGATGGTGGCCGAGGGCTCCGTGGACATCTGCGCCGAGCCGGAGCTGTCGCTGTGGGACATGGCGGCCTGCTCCGTCGTCGTCCAGGAGGCCGGCGGCCGCTTCACGGGCCTGGACGGGGCCCCGGGCCCGCACAGCGGCAACGCGGCGGCGTCCAACGGGCTGCTGCACGAGGACCTGCTGAACTACCTGCGGGACTGACCCCCGCCCGCGATCGCTCTCGCGGGTTTTCAAACGGCGCCTTGGGGCGCGTGACCGGGAGACCGGCCCTCACGCGCCCCTTGTCGCACGCCATGGAGCATGTGAACATGAGAATCCCCCCGCTTGTGCATTTGTGAAAGTTTTCTCCAGGCGCTTTCCGGCGCCGGAATGTCCTCCGCGGGGTCTCACCAAGGAGGTGGCTCCACTCCATGCCCATGTACGTCCGCGACGCCATGAGCACGGTGGTCCTCACCATCGGGCCCGCACACACTCTCCGGCAGGCAGCACACCTGATGGCGGCACGGCGCGTCGGCGCGGCCGTCGTCCTGGACGCCGACGCCGGCGGACTCGGCATCCTCACCGAGCGCGACATACTCAATTCCCTCGGCGCCGGGGAGAATCCCGACCGCGAGACCGCACAGAGCCACACCACTACGGACGTGGTCTACGCCGCTCCGGAGTGGACCCTGGACGAGGCCGCCACCGCGATGGTGCACGGCGGCTTCCGCCACTTGATCGTCCTGGACGACCGGGAGCCGGTGGGCGTGGTGTCCGTACGCGACATCATGCGCTGCCGCTCGGGCGCCCGGGAACGGGCCACAGCGGTACCGGCCTGACCCGCTCCGACCCGGCCCGTTCGTCCGGCCCGGGTCGGAAACGCCGAGGAGGCCGGCCGCCCGAGGGCAGCCGGCCTCCTCTGTCCGGGGTGAAGGGACCCCGGACGACGCGGTCCGTACAGTGTGACCGGTCAGCCGCGCAGGGCCTGGACCGCGGCCTCCAGTCGCTTGCCGTAGTCCGCGTCCGCCTTGCGGAAGTTCTCGATGGCGCGCTGCGCGATGTCGTCGCGCGAGACCTTCGAGATGAAGCCCGCGAGGTTGTTGATCAGGCGGTCCTTCTCGTCCTCCGACATCAGGCGGTAGAGGTTGCCCGCCTGCACGAAGTCGTCGTCCTCGGCGTGCGAGGGCGCCTCGGTCTCACCGCTCGTGCCGTTGACCGGCAGCGGCTGCCACAGCGCACGGCCGGTCTCGGCCGGGCCGCCGAAGCTGTTCGGCTCGTAGTTCTTCTGGCCGCCGTGCCGGCCGTCGTACAGCGCACCGTCCCGGCCGTGGCTGCGCGCCTCGGTGGCGTGCGGGCGGTTCACCGGCAGGTGGTCGGCGTTGATGCCGACGCGGTAGCGGTGGGCGTCGCCGTACGCGAAGAGGCGGCCCTGCAGCATCTTGTCGGGCGAGGGGCCGATGCCCGGCACGAAGTGGTGCGGGGAGAAGATCGACTGCTCGACCTCGGCGAAGATGTTCTGCGGGTTGCGGTTCAGCTCCAGCTTGCCGATCTCGATGACCGGGTAGTCCGCCTTCGGCCAGACCTTGGTCAGGTCGAACGGGTTGAAGCGGTAGTTGGCGGCCTCGGCGGCGGGCATGATCTGCACGCCGACGGTCCAGCTCGGGAAGTCGCCGCGCTCGATGGACTCGCGCAGGTCCCGCTGGTGGCTGTCGGGGTCCTCACCGGCGAGCTTGTTGGCCTCGTCCGTGGTGAGGCACTTGATGCCCTGGTCGGTCTTGAAGTGGTACTTGACCCAGAAGACCTCGCCGGCCTCGTTGTTCCACTGGAACGTGTGCGAGCCGAAGCCGTCCATGTGACGGTAGGACGCGGGGATGCCGCGGTCACCGAACAGCCAGGTCACCTGGTGGGTCGACTCCGGGCTCAGACCCCAGAAGTCCCAGACGTTGTCCGCCTCCTGCGAGCCGGTGTACGGGTCGCGCTTCTGGGTGTGGATGAAGTCCGGGAACTTGATGGCGTCCTTGATGAAGAACACCGGGGTGTTGTTGCCGACGAGGTCGTAGTTGCCCTCTTCGGTGTAGAACTTCAGCGCGAAGCCGCGGGGGTCACGCACCGCGTCGGCCGCACCGAGGTTGCCCGCGACGGTCGAGAAGCGCAGGAACGTCTCGGTCTGCTTGCCGACCTCGGAGAGGAACTTCGCGCGGGTGTACTTCGTCACGTCCGCGGTCACAGTGAACGTGCCGTACGCACCGGCGCCGCGGGCGTGCACGATGCGCTCCGGGATGCGCTCGCGGTTGAAGTGCGCCAGCTTCTCGATCAGGAGCTGGTCCTGGATCAGGCCGGGGCCGCCGATGCCGGCCGTCTCGCTGTTCTGGTTGTCCGCGACCGGAGCACCGGTCTCCGTGGTCAGCGGTCCGGTGGTGCTTTCTACCGACACGTGCGCCTCCTGTGTAAATACCTGCCCTTGGCTTGCGCCGAGCCCGATCCTACATTGGACAATGTCTAAGTCAAGAAGGATGAGAAATCCGTACCGGATCCGGTCATGGACCACCACTGGTACCCTGGCTCATATCTGACTGATGGGTGATTGGCATGAGTGACCTGCTCGAACGACTCCGGGGACGCGGCTGGCGGCTGACCGCGCAGCGCCGCGTCGTCGCCGAGGTCCTGGACGGGGACCACGTCCACTACACCGCCGACGAGGTGCACGCGCGGGCGTCCGAGCGCCTGCCGGAGATCTCCCGCGCCACGGTCTACAACACGCTCGGCGAGCTCGTCCTGCTCGGTGAGGTGCTCGAGGTCAGCACGGACGGCCGGGCGAAGCGGTACGACCCCAACGCCCACCACGACCATCACCACCTCGTGTGCTCGCAGTGCGGCACGATCCGTGACGTGCACATCGAGAGCGACCCGATGAGCGCCCTGCCCGAGCCGGAACGATTCGGCTTCGAGGTCTCGGAGGTCTCGGTGACCTACCGCGGCACGTGCCCGAACTGCGCTCGCGCCTGATCCGCACGCCGCCACGGCACCTCCCCACCCCTCCGCTCCGCTCTTGCCGATCATTGCAGCCCGCCGCGTTCCGCGGCGGGCTTTTCGGCAGCCGGAAGCATCGGCGTGCGCTACTTCGGCATGTCGCGACAGCTCTTCGGCACACGGCGCGCTTCTCCGGTGCACCGCGCACACCCCTTCCCGTTTCTGACGGCCCGTCATATCGTGCCTCGCGCCACGCCCCACGGCTGCCCGGGACCGCCGCGGCAGCCGGCCCGCACTCCGCGAGGAGCTCACCGTGGGAGAGCCGCACCCGCCGTCCCCGTCCGCCGGCCCGCGCCCGCCCGCGCCCGATGAGCGGCCACCGGCCTTGCGCGCCCGGGCGCTCGGCCGTTCCTTCGGCCGCGGCCGCAAGGCGCTGACCGCGCTCGGCCCGCTCGACCTCGACATCGCCGCGGGCGAGTTCGTCTGCCTCGTGGGCCCCTCGGGCTGCGGCAAGTCCACGCTGCTGCGGATCGCCGCGGGGCTGCTCCGGCCGAGCACGGGAGAGCTGGAGATCCGCGCCGCCGGCCCCCGCCCGGCCGCGATGATCTTCCAGGACTACGGCATCTACGACTGGAAGTCCGTGCTGGCCAACGTCCGCTTCGGCCTGGACGTGCAGCGCGTGCCCCGTAAGGAGGCCGACGCACGCGCCCGTTCCTGGCTGGACCGCATGGGCCTCGCGGAGTTCGCGGACGCCTACCCGGCGGCGCTCTCCGGCGGCATGCGCCAGCGCGTGGCCATCGCCCGCGCGCTGGCCGTGGAGCCCGAGCTGCTCCTCATGGACGAGCCCTTCGCCGCCCTGGACGCCCAGCTCCGCACGATCCTCCAGGACGAGCTGCTGGACCTGACCCAGCACACCCGTACGACCACCCTCTTCATCACGCACAGCCTCGAAGAGGCGCTCGTCCTAGGCGACCGGGTCCTGGTGATGTCCGCACGCCCCGGCCGCATCATCGCCGAGCGCCGCCCGCCGTTCGGCCGCCCCCGTAGCGGAGCGGTACGCAGCGCCCCGGAGTTCACCGCGCTCAAGGCCGAGCTGTGGGACCTGCTGCGCGGCGAGGTCGACGCCCGCTCCGGTACGGGCACGTCTTCCGGTACGGGCACGGGCGCACGCCCCGGTAACGGCACGGAGGCGGTGCCCGTATGACGCTCACCGACCGCTCGGCGCCGCGCGAGACCGTCCTCCTGCGCCGACCCGGCCCTCAGGAGCTGCGTCCGCAGCGTACGTACAGGCGCCGCCGCACCCTTGAAGCGGCGCTCGCCCTCACCGTCCCGGCCGCCCTGCTCCTGCTGTGGCAGCTCGCCGCCGTACAGGGGTGGATCGACGCCCGTATCTATCCGGCGCCCGGCACCATCCTGGCCGACGGCTGGGACCGCGCGCTGGCCGGCGAGCTGTGGCCGGACGTGTGGGCCACCCTGCGACGGGTCCTCGCGGGCTATGCCGTCGGGGCCGTGGCGGGCTACGCGCTGGGCCTCCTGATGGGCTCGCTCTCCCTCGTGCGCGCCGCCCTGGAGCCGCTGCTGGACGCGCTGTACGTCGTGCCGAAACTGGCCCTGCTGCCGGTCTTTTTGAACATGTTCGGGCTCGGCGAGGGGCCGCAGATCGCGCTGGTCGCGGCCACCGTCTTCTTCTTCGTGTGGATCTCCACCATGGCGGCGGTACTGGCCGTACCGGCCGGGCACCGCGACGCGGGCCGGGTCTTCGGCGCGAGCCCCTGGCAGATGTTCCGGCACGTGCTGCTGCCCGCCTCGCTGCCCGCGGTGCTGGTCGGGGCCCGGATAGCGGCGGGCGTCGCGGTCCTGGTGATCGTCGCCTCGGAGCAGATCGCCGCCGCCGACGGGCTCGGACATCTGATCTTCGACTCGCGGGCGCTGTTCCAGAACGACGTGATGTTCGTCGGGATCGTCTGCGTCGCCGTCCTGGGCGTGCTCTTCTCCGAACTGGTGCGGCTGGCCGGCCGGTTCCTCACCCCCTGGGCACCACGCGACCGCGGCCGCTCCCGGAACTGACCCGGCCCACTCCCCTACTCGGCCCCCGGAGGCCCCATGCGCCGTCGTCTCACCGCGCTCGCCGCCGCCCTGGCCCTGCTCACCGGATGCGCCGCTCAGGAGGCCGGTGGCAGGCCCGCGGAGCCCCGTACGATCGAGCCCGTCGCCGGCTGTGGCGCCCGCGCCTGGACCGACCCCGCCGACCTGGCGGAGGACCGCCGGCCGGCCCGCTGCGACAAGGGAGCCCCGGCCGCGCGGCCCCTGAAGAAGAAGCGTTCGCTCACGATCGCCACCGGCACCCTGAACGCCGAGTACGTCGCGCCCGTCCGAATGGCCCTCGCCAAGGGCGAGTTCGCGAAGGAGGGCCTGGACGTCCGCCTGAAGGTGCTGCCCACGCCCGAGGCGCTGCCGCTGCTGGCCAAGGGCGATCTGGACGTCCTGTGGGCGGCGCCTGAGGCCGCCGTCCTCAACGGCATCGCCGGCGGCTTCGACATCCGCTGGGTGGCCGGGAACTTCTCGCCCGACCCGCGGTCGAAGAGCGGCCTGTGGGCCCGGCTCGGCAAGGGAGAGACGGCGCGGTCGGTGTCCCTGAAGGGCGCGAGCCTCGGGACCATGATCGGCAAGGGCTCGGTGATCATGTACCCGATGGACCGTTCCTTCGCCCGGCACGGCGCCCGTACGGACTCCGTCACCTTCCAGCAGCTCGGCTCCTCGGACGTGCTGACCGCGCTGACCGGCGGCGGCGTGGACGCCGCCTGGCTGCTGGACCCGGTATGGCGCACGGTCGACGGCAACAAGAGGTACGCGTTCCTCGGCGGCCAGCCGCAGGGCGAACCCCTCGGCGGGGCCCTGTACGGCCCGAACCTCCTGCAGCAGGACCCGGACGCCGGCGTCGCCTTCCTGCGCGCGTACATCCGTACGGTCAACACGTACTTCCGCGGCGACTACAAGGCCGACCGGGCGTTCGCCGCGGAACTGGCGAGGCTGCTGAAGGTGGACGCCGACGTGCTGACGGCCGTGCCGTCGCTGCGGATGGACTGGGAGATCCGGAAGGGCACCGCCGACCGCCTGCAGCGCGCCTACCGGGACGCGCGGGTCACCGAGGGCCCGCCGCTCCCGGAGAGCAGGCTCGTGGACCGCTCCTTCTATGCGGAGGCGGTCGGCCACCGGCCGTGAACAAGACCGCACACATGACGAAGGCCCGGATCCAAAAGGATCCGGGCCTTCGTCTTCAGTAGCGGGGACAGGATTTGAACCTGCGACCTCTGGGTTATGAGCCCAGCGAGCTACCGAGCTGCTCCACCCCGCGCCGTTGTGTTCACAACTCTAACCCCAAGCCGACGACCAGCGCAAATCCGTTTCAGCAGCCCCCGCGCACCGGCGTCCGGCCGGCCCCGAAAGGCCGGCCGGTCCTCATGCGCTCAGCTCCTCCTTGAGGGCGTCCCGCAGCCGGGCGGCACGCTGGGTGACCTCCGGCGGGCCCAGCTCCACGGCCCGCGCGCACCACCGCTCACTCTCCGCGAGCGCGCCCCGGCGGGCCGCCAGCAGCGCGAGGCGCAGCGCCGCGCGCCCGTGCCCGGCCTCGGCAGCGCGCGTCCACCACAGGGCGGCCTCCGGGAGGCTGCCCTCGCGGGCCAGCAGCAGCCCGAGGTTGAAGGCCGCGTTGCGGCTGCCGGCCTCGGCCGCCGCGCGGTACCAGTCGGCGGCCGCCACGGCGTCGCCCCGGGACGCGGCGAGCATGCCCATCCGGACCTGGGCACCGCGGTGCCCCTGCTCGGCGGCCCGCTCGTACCACTCCTCGCTCTCGCCGCCGGACTCCTCCGGGCCGCTGGCCTCGCGGTCGAGCAGCGCGGCGAGCCGGTAGGCCGCCTCGGCGCTGCCCGCGCCCGCCGCCCCGCGCAGGTGCCGCTCGGCCTCCTGCCACTCGCCGTCCCGCAGCAGGGACAGGGCCGCCTGGAGCGCGGCCTCCGTGTGCCCGGCCTCGGCGGCCCGCTCGTACCACCTGCGGGAGGTGCGCTCGGCGCCCCGGCCCGCGTGCAGGATGCCGAGGTTGAACGCGGCGTCCACGCTGCCGGCCTCGGCCGCCTTGGAGAACCACGGCTCGGCACCGGACGCGTCGCCGCGCTGCAGCAGCAGCACGGCCAGCGCGTTGGATGCCTCCCGGTGGCCCGCGTAGGCGGCCCGGCGGTACCACTGCTCGCTGCGGCCGTCGCGGCCCTGCTGGGCGCAGAGCAGGCCGATGTTGTACGCACCGTTGACGTCGCCGGCCTCCAGGGCAGCGCGGTACCAGCGCTCGGCTGTCTGCAGCTCGCCGCGGTCGGCGTGCAGTGCACCCAGCGCGTTGGCGGCATTGCCGTCGCCGTCCTGGGCCGCCCGGCGCCACCACTCCGCCGCGCTCTCCTCGTCGCCCGCGTCCTTCAGGAGGAAGCCGAGCGCGCACGCGGCGCGCGGCTCGCCGTCCTTGGCCGCGATGAGGTACCAGCGCCCGGCCTCCTTGAGCTCGCCGCGCTCCTCCAGGAGCGTGCCGAGGTGCAGCGCGGCCCTGCGGTGCCCGCGGGCCGCGGCCTGGCGGTACCACTGCTCGGCCGCGGCGCGCGGCTCCGCGTGCTCGCCGTACGCGGTGCCGTCGGCCTCCCGCTCGTCCAGGATGCGCGCGAGGCGGTACGCGGCCTCACGGTGGCCGCGCTCGGCGGCGGCCACGAACCACTGCTCGGCGCCCTCCTCGCCCCGGTGGTCGAGCAGGTCGGCCAGCGCGTAGGCGCCCAGGCAGTGACCGGACTCGGCGGCCTGGCGCAGCCAGTACTCGGCGGCGGGCTCGTCGCCGCGCTCGCGGTAGTGCCGGCCCAGTGCGTGCGCCGCGGCGGCGGATCCGGCGACGGCGGCGATACGCCACCAGCCGGCCGCCTCGTCGGCGTATCCGCGCTGGTGCAGCAGGACTCCGAGATTGTTGGCGGCGGCCCGGTCGCCCGCGACAGTGGCGGCGCGCAGGCACGGTTCGGCACCGTCCAGATCACCGCGGCGCAGCAGCATCGCGCCGAGCATGCTCGCTGCCGCGGGATCGCCCGCGGCGGCGGCCTGCCGGTGGCCCACCTCGTCCATGGCCTCGGTCGCCTCGGACGACTCCGTGGCGTCGACGGTTTCGGCCATATCTGCCGCGTCCCTCGCGGGCGGCGGCAGCTCGGATTCGCGCCCGTCGTCGGGCGCATGCACAAATGGTCCTGTCTCCAACAACCTTGCCTTGTCCCCCATAAGGGCCATCGTCGCACCACCCGAAGCCCGGGTACACCTGGTATACCGCAGCCAGTGAGGTCACTTCAGCGTTTTGTCGACTTCCCGACACGACGACATGCCAAACGCTCAGGACACCAGTCTCCCCAATGCGGGTGGTTTAACGCGCACATATGTGACGGCACACACGACGAAGGCCCGGATCCTCTTGGATCCGGGCCTTCGCCTTGCAGTAGCGGGGACAGGATTTGAACCTGCGACCTCTGGGTTATGAGCCCAGCGAGCTACCGAGCTGCTCCACCCCGCGCCGTTGTGTATTTAAGGTACCACGGCGCGGAGGTGGAGCCATAATCCGCGGTCAGCCGCCCTGCTCGTCCGACGAACCGGCCTTCTCCCCCGCCTTCTTCTCCGCGGCGGCGGCCCGGTCCAGCGCGGCCTTCAGCTTCTCCTGCGCCTCGCCGTAGCCGGCCCAGTCGCCGGACTCACGGGCCTTCTCGCCCTCTTCGTACGCCTGCTGGGCGTCGTCCAGGGCCTCCTGGACGCTCTGGTCCGTGGGCGGTGTCGTACCGCTCTCGTCCGGCGGCGTGGTGGTGTCCTCCTCGCCGTCGTCACTCACGTTCGGTGCCTTCTTGCCGAACACCACGTCCAGCGCCTCACCGAGGCTGTTCTCGAAGGCCGCCTTGTTCCCGTAGGAGACGAGCACCTTCTTCAGCAGCGGATAGTTGGTGCCCGCGCCCCGCAGATAGACCGGCTCGACGTACAGCAGGCCGCCGTCCAGGGGGACGGTGAGCAGGTTGCCGTACTCGATCTCCGAGTCGCCCTTCTTGAGGATGTTGAGCGTCTTGGCGACCGTGTCGTCGGAGTTGAACTTCGACTGCACCTGCTGCGGTCCGGGGACCGTGGTCTCGGACGGGAGTTTGAGGATGCTGATCTTCCCGTAGTCCGGACTCTTGGCGTTGGCGTCGACCGCCATGAACGCCCCGAGGTTGTCCCGCTTGTTCGGTGTGAACGTCGTCGTCAGCGAGAACGTCTGCTTCTTCTGGTCCGGCATCTTCATGCTGAGGTAGTACGGCGGAACCGCGGTCGCCGACTTGGTCGTCGGGTCGTTCGGGATCTGCCAGCGCTCGCTGCCGGTGTAGAAAGTGTTCGCGTCGGTGACGTGGTACGTGGTGAGCAGCTGGCGCTGCACCTTGAAGAGGTCCTGCGGGTACCGCAGGTGCTCCATCAGAGCATTGCTGATCTTCGAGGTGGGCTCGACCGTGCCGGGGAACGCCTTCATCCAGGTCTTCAGGACCGGGTCGTTCTTGTCCCACTGGTAGAGCTTGACCGAGCCGTCGTACGCGTCGACCGTCGCCTTGACGGAGTTGCGGATGTAGTTGACCTGGTTCTGCTGGGCCACCACCGCGCGCTGGCCGTCGGTGAGCGAGTCCGCCGTGGTGTCCCCGAGCGTGGTCCGCGAGGAGTACGGATAGCCGTTGCTCGTGGTGTACGCGTCGACGATCCACTTGATGCGGCCGTCGACCACCGCCGGGTACGCGTCGCCGTCGATGGTGAGCCACGGCGCGACCGACTCCACGCGCTCCTTGGGCGTGCGGTTGTACAGCACGCGCGAGCCCTCGCCGATGGCGCCCGAGTACAGGATCTGCGGCTCGCCGAAGGCCACGGCGTACGCCGCGCGGTTCACCGGATTGGCGAGGTTCACCCCGCTCTTGCCCTTGTAGCTGTAGCTCTTCTCGCCGCTGTCGTCGGAGTAGTCCAGCTCCTGCTGCGGCCCGCCGACGATCGAGTACTGCGTGGTCTTCTCGCCGTAGTAGATGCGCTGCTCGTGCTTGGGGAGGTGCCCCTTGGCAGGCAGGTTCTTCTGGGTGTAGTCCGGCTCGCCCTCATTGACCGTGCCGGTCCCCTTGGCGGTGACCGCGCCGTACCCGTGGGTGTACTTGAAGTGGTCGTTGATCCAGTTGCGCTCGGGGATGCCGGCGATGTTCAGCTCGCGCAGACCGATGACGGTGTCCTGCTCCTTGCCGTCGCTGCCCTTGTAGCGGTCGACGTCGAGCGTGGCGGGGAACTGGTAGTACCCGCGGACCTGTTGCTGCTGCTGGAAGGTGGGCGAGACGACGTTCGGATCCAGCAGGCGCATGCTCGCCGTGCTGTCCGCCGCGGCCCGCAGCCGCTCGTTGTCCGCGTTGTCCTTGGGCTTGTAGTCGCCCTTGTAGCCGGTGACCTTGGAGCCGTCGATGCCGTACGCGTCCCGCGTGGCCTTGATGTTCTCCTTGATGAACGGCGCTTCCTTGGCCTGCTCATTCGGCTGGACCTGGAACTTCTGCACGATCGCCGGGTACAGACCGCCGATCAGGACGGCCGAGAGCACCATCAGGCCGAAGCCGATGACCGGCAGCTGCCAGGTCCGCCGCCACAGGGTGGCGAAGAAGAGCACGGCACAGATGGCAGCGATGAAGAACAGGATCGTCTTCGCCGGCAGGTAGGCGTGCGCGTCGACGTACCGCAGGCCCGTCCAGCCCTCCGCGGACTTCAGGCCGCTGGACTTCACCGCGAGGCCGTACCGGTCCAGCCAGTACGCCATCGCCTTGAGCGACACGAAGATGCCCAGCAGCACCGACAGGTGACCGGTGGCCGCCGCGGTGGCACGGGAGCCGGGGCTCGTGACGCGCAGGCCGCCGTAGAGGTAGTGCGTGAGCGCCGCGGCGATCAGGCCGAGCACCACGCAGGCGAAGCCGAAGCTCAGCAGGAAGCGGAACCACGGCAGGTCGAAGGCGTAGAAGGAGATGTCCTGGTGGAACTGCGGGTCCTTCTGGCCGAACGGCACACCGTTGACCCATTGGAGCCACGTGCGCCACTGGCTGGAGGCGGACGCGCCGGCGATCAGGCCGACCAGCGCGGTGACCGCGATCAGCACCCATTTCTTGTAGGGCGCGATGCTCATGCGGTAGCGGTCCAGGCTCTGCTGCTCCAGCGACATGGCGCTGAGCGGCGGGCGGAGCCGGTGGGCCAGCCAGACGTTGACCCCGATGGCGGCCGCCATCAGCGCGCCGAAGAAGAAGAACAGGCCGACCTTGGTCCACAGGGTCGTGGTGAAGACCGAGGAGTACCTCACCGAGCGGTACCACAGCCAGTCGGTCCAGAACCCGGAGAACATCACGAAGAGCATGGCCAGCACAGCCAGCACGCCCAGGGTCAGGAGCCCGGTCCGCATCCGCCGGGAGGGGCGGCCCACTCTCGTCCGTGGCCCGGCGGGGCCTGAGCCGCGGTCCGGCATCTGGAAAGCCAAGGTGCGCACCTCGAAGTTCGCTGTCGTATGAAGCGGGCCCGGTGATAGTAGGACCCACTCTTGCAACTTACTAAGGCTTTACCCGGTTCCCGTTTTCCGGGAAGTTCAGGGCACGATATTCCACATGACCAACCTCCCCGTTGACGGCACCCCTCTCGCCGCCGACCCACTGACCCGCGCCGTACTCGAAATCGACGAGTACGCCGCCGGGATCGGCTGGGACCAGCCCGCCCGACTGTTCGCCCTCGTAGACACCGCGCGCCTGCGCGACGAAGAGCCCGCGCTCGCCGCCCAGCTGGGCATCGACGAGAACGCCGACGCCTCCCTGACCCCCGTGGAGCAGGACGAGGTCCCCCCGACCGTCCCGCTCGACGAGTTCCTCGGCACCATCGCCTGGCCCGACGCGGTGGCCGGCTGCGCCATGACCGTGGAGCGGCTGATGCTGCCGCCGTCCGCCGAGGAGTCCGTGCCGGCCGGCATGGACGAGGACGCGCTGGCCAAGTGGGTCGCCGAGCACCCGGACCGGCAGGAGGTCCGGATGACCGTGGCGGTGCTGCGCGACGGCCGGCGCGAGTCGGCGCTGCGGCTGCGCGAGAAGGACTCCACCGCCGAGGTGCTCACCGGGGCGGATCTCGTACCGGGCCTGGCGGAGGCCCTGACGGCGACGTTCGAGGAGTAGCCGGTCCGGGAGTAGCCGGTCCGGCGCCCGGGGGGGGCTTGGCGGCT
>NZ_NHSG01000108.1:0-21962 GCF_020024005.1 Streptomyces purpurogeneiscleroticus | reverse complement strand
GAGACCAGCGCGGGGACGGACTCGGGGGCGCGGAGGTCGGCGAGGAGGCGCACGGGGTGGAGGGCGTAGGCCGTGCGGAGGGGGTTGGTGGCGAGGGCCGCGGCGGCACGGGCCGTGCGCGGGTCGCCGAGGCGGGCCAGGGCGTGCGCGGCGGTGGCACAGCGGACCGGGTCGCGGTAGTTCAGGAGGAGGACGAGGGTTTCGAAGGCGCGGCGGTCGCCGGCGCAGCCGAGGGTGAAGGCGGCGATCTCTCGGGTCCACAGCGGGCGCTCGACGGCCGTGAGCATTCTGGCCAGCTCTTCTCTGCCCGCCGGGGTGTTCTTGCGGGCGAGGCCGAGCAGGCGTTCGTAGGTGACGAGATCGGCCGGTGACCGCAGCTCCCCCCGTACCCGGTCGGTCAACTCGTGGAATCGGTCTTCCATTTGCGATGCTCCTCCCCCGCTGCCTCGGCGTGGCCCGCGCCACAGATTAATTCCCCCTCTTCCCCCTGGCGCTTGCCATTACCCGCGAGTTAATGTGCCGGTACGAGCAGCACCCCTGCTCCGGCGGCCTGGTGACGCAGCCGCCATGAGTGAAGTCGGTTCGGCACCGCACAGCACGACAACAGCGGAGTGACCGGCCGTGGTCCCGGGACAGGGCCCGCCGCGCAACTCCTTCCGTACACGCTCCTCGACCGCATCCCTCGATGGCGTCGACCGCATCGACAGCGGCGACCACGTGTGCGCTCACCTTCAGTCGTCACTTCTCCCCTGCCCGCAGGGGAACACCCTCAGGAGTCTCGCGATGGGCCTCTCGTCCACCCCTGATTCGCCCCTGTCCCCCGCCACCGCCGCCTCCGGTATCGCCACCGTCGCCGTCGTCGGCCTCGGCACGATGGGTACCGGCATCGCCGAGGTGCTCGCCCGCGCCGGCCGCGAGGTCATCGGCATCGACATCGACGACACCGCGGTCCGCCGCTCGGTCACCGCCCTGGAGGCGTCCACCGCCCGCGCCGTGCACCGCGAGCGGATCACCGAGCGGGAGCGGGCCGATGTGCTGGCCCGGTTCCGTACCTTCTCCGATCTGCAGGCCGCCGCCGAGGCGGATCTGGTGATCGAGGTGGTGCCGGAGGACTACGAGCTCAAGCGGCAGATCGTCAACGCCCTGGACGGCATCGTCCGTCCGGACACCGTGCTGGCCACCGGCACCAACTCCCTCTCGGTGACCCGGCTGGCCGCCGACTCGCAGCACCCGGAGCGCGTGCTCGGCCTGCACTTCTTCAACCCCGCACCGGCCATGAAGCTGGTCGAGGTGGCCTCCTCCGTGCTGACCGCGCCCACGGCCGTGGCCGCCGTCACCGAACTCGCCCGCGAGCTGGGCAAGGACCCGATCGCGGTGGGCGACCGCCCCGGATTCGTCGCCGACGGCCTGCTCTTCGGGTACCTGAACCAGGCCGCCGCGATGTACGAGTCCAAGTACGCGACCCGTGAGGACATCGACGCGGCGATGCGCCTGGGCTGCGGGCTGCCCATGGGGCCGCTCGCGCTGCTGGACCTCATCGGCATCGACACCGCCCGTACCGTCCTGGAGGCGATGTACGCCGCCTCGCACGACCGGCTGCACGCGCCGGCGCCCATCCTCGGCCAGCTCTCCGAGGCGGGGCTGACGGGCCGCAAGGCGGGCCGTGGCTTCTACACGTATGAGGCGCCGGGCTCCGCGACGGTCGTGGCCGACGCGGACACTCCGGCCGCGGCCGGGGAGCAGTCCGGGGCCCGTACGGTCCGCAGCGTCGGCGTGGCCGGTTCCGGGACGATGGCCAGCGGCATCGCGGAGGTCTTCGCGAAGGCCGGCTACGAGGTCGTGCTCGCCGCGCGCAGCCAGGAGAAGGCGGAGAAGGCCAAGGCCCGGATCGAGAAGTCGCTGGCCAGGTCGGTGGCCAAGGGCCGGATGACCGAGGAGGTCCGGGACGCGGCGCTCGCCGCGATCACGCCGGCGGGCTCGCTGGACGCCTTCGCGGACGTGGACCTGGCCGTCGAGGCGGTGGCCGAGGACCTGGAGATCAAGCAGCAGCTGTTCGGGACGCTGGACAAGGTCTGCAAGCCGGGTGCGGTGCTGGCCACCACGACCTCCTCGCTGCCGGTCGTGGCCTGCGCGCGGGCCACTTCGCGGCCGCAGGACGTCATCGGGATGCACTTCTTCAACCCGGCGCCCGCCATGAAGCTGGTGGAGGTCGTGCGGACGGTCCTGACGGCGGATGACGTGCACGCGACCGTGCGCGCGGTGTGCGCCAAGGTCCGCAAGCACCCGGTGGACTGCGGCGACCGGGCGGGCTTCATCGTGAACGCGCTGCTCTTCCCGTACCTGAACAACGCGATCAAGATGGTGCAGGAGCACTACGCCTCGCCGGACGACATCGACGCCGCGATGAAGCTGGGCGGCGGCTACCCGATGGGCCCGTTCGAACTGCTCGATGTGGTGGGCCTGGACGTCTCGCTGGCCATCGAGAAGGTGCTGCACCAGGAGTTCCGCGACCCGGGCCTGGCCCCGGCGACGCTGCTGGAGCACCTCGTGGCCGCAGGCTGCCTCGGCCGCAAGACCGGCCGCGGCTTCCGTGAGTACGCCAAGCGCTGACGCCGGGGGCGACTGGGGCGGCTGGGGCGGGCTGCTGGAGCCGGGAGGCGGCCCTCCCGCGGCCTCCCGGTCGCCCGTCCCCCGGGCGAATGGCGCAGGCCGAGGGATTATGAAGTACCGTCCCCACATGTCCCAGCCCGCTCGTACGCAGCCTTCAGACGGTCCCGACACCACGACGCCCGGCTCCCGCCGCGCGGCCGCCCAGCGGCTCAAGATGCGCCGCGAATTGGCGGCGGCGGCGATGGAGCTGTTCGCGACCAAGGGCTACGAAGCGACGACCGTCGATGAGATCGCCGCGGCGGCGGGAGTCGCCCGGCGGACGTTCTTCCGCCACTTCCGTTCCAAGGAAGAGGCGATCTTTCCCGACCACGACGACACCCTCGTGCGGGCCGAGGCCGTGCTGGACGCGGCGCCCGCGCACGAGAACCCGCTGGACACGGTGTGCCGCGGCATCAAAGAGGTCATGCGGATGTACGCGGCCTCGCCGGCCGTGGCCGTGGCCCGCTACCGCCTGACCCGCGAGGTGCCCACGCTGCGCGAGGCGGAGATCGCCTCGGTGGCCCGGTACGAACGGCTCTTCACGCGCTATCTGCTGGGCCACTTCGACGAGGGCGCGCACCGCGAGGGCAACGACGATCCGCTGCTCGCGGAGGTCGCCGCGTCCGCCGTGGTCACCGCGCACAACCACGTACTGCGGCGCTGGCTGCGGGCGGGCGCGCAGGGGGACGTGGAGACGCAGCTCGACCACGCTTTCGCGATCGTCCGCGAGACGTTCGGCACGGGCATCGGGGCCGGCCGTACGCCCGCGGGACCGCCGCCCGCCGCGACGGCGGCCCGGGAGGGCGAGGTGCTGGTGACGGTGGCCCGTACGGACGCCCCGCTCAGCGAGGTCATGCGCACGATCCAGAAGGCACTGCGCGAGCACAAGTGATCAAGTAGCAACAGCAGACGGAAGCGCCGTCACGCCCTGGGCGTGGCGGCGCTTCGCTATGCGACCCACGAGTAACAAACGTCACGTGCCACGCCCCGCGGCGGCGGATCGTCCGCTTTTGCGGTGGTTTTTGTTGCTCATGCGTGCCGCATGGATGACATCTGAGAGAAATTGTTGGCACCGAGTGCCTTGTCGACTGGCACGCGGTGTCATACGTTGATGTTGTCCGGGCGGCCGGTGCACCCGATCTTCGGCGTACCGGTTGTCCCCGCGAACCACTGGTCCGCGCGCCCGGATGCCTGCGTCACAGGCAACCTCCCGCGCACACCCGCGCCTGCCGAGCACCACACAGCCGAACCGACGGCACCGCCTTCGCACCACCCCCGACGTTCCCTCAAGCCGTTCGTGCTTCGCCGGAGGCATACCGTGAACCACATTCTTGACGCGATCACCGCGCCCGACAGCAACCGCGAGGACTTCGCGAACCTGTCCATCCCCGAGTCGTACCGCGCGGTCACCGTGCACAAGGACGAGGCCGAAATGTTCGCCGGCCTCCCCAGCCGGGACAAGGACCCGCGCAAGTCGCTGCACCTCGACGAGGTGCCGGTGCCCGAGCTGGGCCCGGGCGAGGCCCTGGTCGCCGTCATGGCGTCCTCGGTCAACTACAACTCCGTCTGGACCTCGATCTTCGAGCCGGTGTCGACCTTCGCCTTCCTGGAGCGGTACGGCAAGATGTCGCCGCTCAGCAAGCGCCACGACCTGCCGTACCACGTCATCGGCTCCGACCTGGCCGGCGTCGTGCTCCGTACCGGCCCCGGCGTGAACTCCTGGCACCCCGGCGACGAGGTCGTCGCGCACTGCCTCTCCGTCGAGCTGGAGTCCTCCGACGGCCACAACGACACGATGCTCGACCCCGAGCAGCGCATCTGGGGCTTCGAGACCAACTTCGGCGGCCTCGCCGAGATCGCGCTCGTCAAGTCCAACCAGCTGATGCCCAAGCCGGACCACCTGACCTGGGAGGAGGCGGCGGCTCCGGGCCTGGTCAACTCCACCGCGTACCGCCAGCTGGTCTCCCGCAACGGCGCCGGCATGAAGCAGGGCGACAACGTCCTCATCTGGGGCGCGTCCGGCGGCCTGGGCTCGTACGCCACCCAGTTCGCGCTGGCCGGCGGCGCCAACCCGATCTGCGTCGTCTCCAGCGAGGACAAGGCGGAGATCTGCCGGAAGATGGGCGCCGAGGCGATCATCGACCGCAAGGCCGAGGGCTACAAGTTCTGGAAGGACGAGAGCACCCAGGACCCGAAGGAGTGGAAGCGCTTCGGCAAGCGCATCCGCGAGCTCACCGGCGGCGAGGACATCGACATCGTCTTCGAGCACCCCGGCCGCGAGACCTTCGGCGCCTCCGTGTACGTCACCCGCAAGGGCGGCACCATCACCACCTGCGCCTCGACCTCCGGCTACATGCACGAGTACGACAACCGCTACCTGTGGATGTCGCTGAAGCGCATCATCGGCTCGCACTTCGCCAACTACCGCGAGGCGTGGGAGGCCAACCGCCTGATCGCCAAGGGCAAGATCCACCCGACGCTGTCGAAGACGTACTCCCTGGAGGAGACCGGCCAGGCCGCGTACGACGTGCACCGCAACCTCCACCAGGGCAAGGTCGGCGTCCTCGCGCTGGCCCCCGAGGAGGGCATGGGCGTCCGCGACCACGAGAAGCGCGCGAAGCACCTCGACGCCATCAACCGCTTCCGGAACGTCTGAACCGTCTAAGAGGGCGAAGACACATGACTGAGCGTCAGAAGGATCGTCCGTGGCTGATGCGGACGTACGCCGGGCACTCCACCGCCGAGGCGTCCAACGAGCTGTACCGGCGTAACCTCGCCAAGGGCCAGACCGGCCTGTCGGTCGCGTTCGACCTCCCGACGCAGACCGGTTACGACCCCGACCACGTGCTCGCCCGCGGCGAGGTCGGGCGGGTCGGGGTCCCGGTCTCCCACCTCGGCGACATGCGCCGGCTGTTCCAGGACATCCCCCTGGAGCAGATGAACACCTCGATGACCATCAACGCCACCGCGATGTGGCTGCTGGCGCTGTACGAGGTGGTCGCCGAGGAGCAGGGCGCGGACATCTCCAAGCTGTCCGGGACCACGCAGAACGACATCGTGAAGGAGTACCTGTCGCGGGGCACGCACGTGTTCCCGCCCGGGCCTTCGCTGCGGCTGACCACCGACATGATCACGTACACGGTCGCGCACATCCCCAAGTGGAACCCGATCAACATCTGCAGCTACCACCTGCAGGAGGCCGGGGCCACGCCGGTGCAGGAGATCGCGTACGCGATGTCCACCGCCGTCGCGGTGCTGGACGCCGTACGGGACTCCGGGCAGGTGCCGGCGGAGAAGTTCGGCGACGTCGTCGCGCGGATCTCCTTCTTCGTGAACGCGGGCGTCCGCTTCGTCGAGGAGATGTGCAAGATGCGCGCCTTCGGCCGCATCTGGGACAGGATCACGCGCGAGCGGTACGGCATCGAGAACCCCAAGCAGCGCCGCTTCCGGTACGGCGTCCAGGTCAACTCCCTGGGCCTGACCGAGGCGCAGCCGGAGAACAACGTCCAGCGGATCGTCCTCGAAATGCTGGCCGTCACGCTCTCCAAGGACGCCCGCGCCCGCGCCGTGCAGCTGCCCGCCTGGAACGAGGCACTGGGCCTGCCCCGGCCCTGGGACCAGCAGTGGTCGCTCCGTATCCAGCAGGTCCTCGCGCACGAGTCGGACCTGCTGGAGTACGAGGACATCTTCGCCGGTTCGCACGTCATCGAGGCGAAGGTGGAGTCGCTGGTCGAGGAGTCCCTGGCCGAGATCGACCGGATCCAGGAGATGGGCGGCGCGATGGCCGCCGTCGAGTCCGGCTACCTCAAGTCCCAGCTGGTCGCCTCGCACGCGGAGCGGCGCGGCCGGATCGAGGCCGGCGAGGAGAAGATCGTCGGCGTCAACTGCTACGAGTCGACCGAGCCCAACCCGCTCACCGCCGACCTGGACACCGCGATCATGACGGTGGACCCGGAGAACGAGGCGCGGGTCGTGCAGGCGCTGCACGAGTGGCGGGACTCCCGCGACGAGCACCGGGCGCAGGAGGCCCTCTCCGCGCTGAAGAAGGCGGCGGCCGGGGACACCAACCTCTTCGCGGCTACTCTGGAGTGCGCCAGGGCCGGTGTGACGACCGGGGAGTGGGCCTGGGCCCTCCGGGACGTCTTCGGCGAGTTCCGGGCGCCCACGGGCGTCTCCAGCGCCCCGCTGGCCGTCGCGGCCGAGCAGGGCACCCCGCTCGCGGCCGTCCGCGAGAAGGTCGCCCGTACGGCCGAGGAGCTCGGCAGCGGAAAGCTGCGCCTCCTGGTGGGCAAGCCGGGCCTGGACGGGCACAGCAACGGGGCCGAGCAGATCGCCGTACGGGCCCGTGACGCGGGCTTCGAAGTGGTCTACCAGGGCATCCGGCTGACCCCCGAGCAGATCGTCTCGGCGGCCGTCGCCGAGGACGTGCACTGCGTCGGCCTGTCCATCCTCTCCGGCTCGCACGCCGAGCTGGTGCCGGACGTACTGGCCCGGCTGCGCCGCACCGGCGTCGACGACATCCCCGTCATCGTCGGCGGCATCATTCCCTCGGCGGACGCGGCAGCGCTGCGCGAGGCCGGTGTCGCCGCCGTTTTCACCCCGAAGGACTTCGGTATCACGGAGATCATCGGCCGTATCGTCGACGAGATCCGTACCGCGAACAAGCTCGATCCCCTGGAGGTCCCCGCATGACCAGCCCTGTGAACCGTCTGCGTCCGCGCCGCTCCTGCCTCGCGGTCCCCGGCTCCAACCCGCGCTTCCTGGAGAAGGCCCAGGGCCTCGCCGCCGACCAGGTCTTCCTGGACCTGGAGGACGCCTGCGCGCCGCTCGCCAAGCCGGACGCGCGGCACAACATCGTGAAGGCGCTCAACGAGGGCGACTGGACCGGCAAGACGCGCGTGGTGCGGGTCAACGACTGGACCACCCACTGGACGTACCGGGACGTCATCACGGTCGTCGAGGGCGCGGGCCCGAACCTGGACTGCATCATGCTGCCGAAGGTCCAGGACGCCCAGCAGGTTGTCGCGCTGGATCTCCTCCTGACCCAGATCGAGAAGACCATGGGCTTCGAGGTCGGCCGGATCGGCATCGAGGCGCAGATCGAGAACGCGCAGGGCCTCAACAACGTCAACGAGATCGCGCAGGCGTCGCAGCGCACCGAGACGATCATCTTCGGCCCGGCCGACTTCATGGCGTCCATCAACATGAAGTCGCTGGTCGTCGGCGAGCAGCCGCCCGGCTACGGCGCCGACGCCTACCACTACATCCTGATGAAGATCCTGATGGCGGCCCGCGCCAACGACCTCCAGGCGATCGACGGTCCCTACCTCCAGATCAAGAACGTCGACGGCTTCCGCGAGGTCGCGGGCCGCGCCGCCGCGCTGGGCTTCGACGGCAAGTGGGTGCTCCACCCCGGCCAGGTCGAGGCCGCCAACGAGGTCTTCTCGCCCTCGCAGGAGGACTACGACCACGCCGAGCTGATCCTCGACGCGTACGACTACTGCACCTCCGAGGAGGGCGGCAAGAAAGGCTCCGCGATGCTCGGCGACGAGATGATCGACGAGGCCAGCCGCAAGATGGCGCTGGTCATCGCGGGTAAGGGACGCGCCGCCGGCATGCAGCGCACCAGCAAGTTCGAGGCTCCGGAGGCGTAAGCGCGATGCAGTTCGGCCGCACCTACGAAGAGTTCACCGTCGGCGACGTGTACAAGCACTGGCCCGGCAAGACGGTCACCGAGTACGACGACCACCTCTTCTGTCTGCTCACCATGAACCACCACCCGCTCCACATGGACAGCAATTACGCGGAGTCCACGACCGACTTCGGCAAGAACGTGGTGGTCGGGAATTACATCTACTCGCTGCTGCTGGGCATGTCGGTGCCGGACGTCTCCGGCAAGGCGATCGCGAATCTCGAAATCGAATCGCTGAAGCACGTGGCGCCGACCTTCCACGGCGACACGATCTACGGTGAGACGACCGTGCTGGACAAGACGCCGTCGAAGTCGAAGAACGACCGCGGCATCGTCCACGTCGAGACCAAGGGCTACAAGCAGGACGGCACGCTCGTCTGCGTCTTCCGGCGCAAGGTGATGGTGCCGACGGCCACGTACATCAAGGAGCGCGGCGGCGAGCAGCCCGGCCGTCCGGAGCTCCGGACCCCTGCGGCGAAGGAGAAGTAGCCATGGCGCGTCTCGCACAGACCGAGGGTCTGACGGACATCCAGCGGGAAATCCTCTCCACGGTCCGCGATTTCGTGGACAAGGAAATCCTGCCGGTCGCGACCGAGCTGGAGCACAAGGACGAGTACCCGGCGCAGATCGTCGAGGGCCTCAAGGAACTGGGCGTCTTCGGGCTGATGATCCCGGAGGAGTACGGCGGTCTCGGCGAATCCCTGCTGACCTACGCCCTGACGGTCGAGGAAATCGCCCGCGGCTGGATGTCGGTGTCCGGCATCATCAACACCCACTTCATCGTGGCGTACATGCTCAAGCAGCACGGCACGCAGGAGCAGAAGGACTACTTCCTTCCGAAGATGGCGGCCGGTGAGATACGGGGCGCCTTCTCGATGTCCGAGCCGGCGCTGGGCTCCGACGTGTCCGCCATTTCCTCCAAGGGCGTCAAGGACGGCGACGAGTACGTCCTCAACGGCCAGAAGATGTGGCTGACGAACGGCGGTTCGTCCACGCTGGTCGCGGTCCTCTGCAAGACGGACGAGGGCCACCCCGAGGGCACGGCCCCGCACAAGTCGATGACGACCTTCCTCGTGGAGAAGGAGGCCGGCTTCGGCGAGGTCCGTCCGGGACTCACCATTCCGGGCAAGATCGAGAAGATGGGCTACAAGGGCGTCGACACGACCGAGCTCATCATGCAGGACCTCCGGATCCCGGCGAATCGCGTGCTCGGCGGCGAGACCGGACGTGGTTTCTATCACATGATGGACGGCGTCGAGGTCGGCCGGGTGAACGTCGCGGCGCGTGGCTGCGGCGTCGCGCAGCGTGCATTCGAACTGGGTGTGGACTATGCCCAGCAGCGGCACACCTTCGGCAAACCGATCGCAAAGCATCAGGCCATCCAGTTCAAATTGGCCGAAATGGCGACAAAGGTCGAGGCGGCCCATGCGATGATGGTCAATGCCGCCCGCAAGAAGGACTCCGGTCAGCGGAACGACCTGGAGGCGGGCATGGCGAAGTACCTCGCCTCCGAGTACTGCAAGGAGGTCGTGGAGGACGCCTTCCGCATCCACGGCGGCTACGGCTTCTCCAAGGAATATGAAATCGAACGCCTGTACCGAGAGGCGCCCATGTTGCTCATCGGTGAAGGTACCGCTGAGATCCAGAAAATGATCATCGGGCGCCGGCTACTCGAGGAGTACCGCATCCAGGGGTGAATGTCCGTTTCGGGGTGTTTTCTTCGAGAAGAAGATCACACCCCGTCACCGGACTTCGGGCACGGATTGGCGTTGGCTCTTGGCCAGTTGCCGCTCGCAACCGATAGCATCCCCGGAAAGCCGCCGTCCCCCATCCCTACGCGGCATCCTCCGCTACGAAGGTCATCCATGCCCCACAGCCAATCCTCTGCACACCGCGGTCGCGTCCGCCTCGCGCGCGGAGCGTCGCCGTGGCTCCTCCCGACCGTCGCAACGGCAGCGGTCAGCCTGGCCCGCTCCCGGCGCTCGGGACGCTGGGCCGCCGTCGCCGTGCCCGCCACCGCTCTGGCGGCGGGCATGCTGTGGTTCTTCCGCGACCCCGAGCGTGACATCGCTCAGGGCCGCGTCATTTCCCCGGCCGACGGCGTGGTGCAGAGCATCATGCCGTGGAAGGACGGGCGCACCCGCGTCGCGATCTTCATGAGCCCGCTGAACGTCCACGTGAACCGCGCGCCGCTGGCCGGCACGGTTACGTCCGTCGAGCACATCCCCGGCGGCTTCGTTCCGGCGTTCAACAAGGAGAGCGAGAACAACGAGCGGGTGGTCTGGCACTTCGACACCGAGATCGGTGATGTCGAGATGGTGCAGATCGCCGGTGCGGTGGCCCGCCGCATCGTTCCGTACGTCCCGGAGGGCACCAAGGTCGAGCAGGGCGAGCGCATCGGTCTGATCCGCTTCGGCTCGCGCGTCGACGTGTACCTGCCCGAGGGCGTCGAGGCCGCGGTCGAGGTCGGCCAGGCCACCACAGCGGGGGTGACTCGTCTTGACCGTGATTGATCCCGATACCCAGGCGGGCTGGGCGGCCGAGGAGGAGGACGACGACATGCCGCTGTCGACGCGGCTGTCGATAGCGGACACGCTCACGCTCGGCAACGCGATCTGCGGCTTCATGGCGGTGTACTTCACCACCACCGGCGTCCTGATCCCGCACCTGACGGGCACCGAGGACGGCGGCATGGCGCGCCACAGCGCCGCCATGGCGGTCATCCTGATGCTGCTCGCGTCGGTCTTCGACCTGTTCGACGGCCTGGTCGCGCGCAAGCTGCGGGCCTCGGCGATGGGGGCCGAGCTCGACAACCTCTCCGACCTGATCAGCTTCGGCCTGGCACCGGCGTACTTCGTGGTGACCTGGGGCATGGTCGCGCAGGACGCGAACCAGCGGGTCTCGGTGGTCGCGGCGGTGGTGGTGCTGCTGGCGGTGATCCTCCGCCTCGCCCGCTTCTCCTGCGTGACGGTGCCGAACGGCATGTTCCAGGGCATGCCGAGCCCCTTCGGGGCACTGACCGTCGTGGCGATCGTGCTGCTGGAGCTGCCGTTCCTGCCGACGCTGCTGGCGATCATCGGCGTGGCGTGGCTGATGGTGAGCCGGGTGGAGTACCCGAAGCCGCGGGGCCGCCTCGCGGTCGCGATGCTCTCCTGGATCGTGGCGAGCATGGCCATGCTGGCGGCGTGGGCGCTGGACGCACCGGCCGGCCAGCTGCTGCTGCAGACCGGCTGCGCGCTGCAGGTCGTGACGGGCGCGATGATTCCGCTCTTCGCCACGGCGCGGCGGGTGAATACGTTCCGGGACAATCGACGCGAGGCGCGGGCAGCGCAGCTGCCGTAGTTCCGGCGGCGGACGGCCGACGTACGGAGGCCCGGTACGAACCTTGGGTTCGTACCGGGCCTCCGGTGTTTGTGCGCCCGGGCGGGTCCCGCCGCGGGCGGTCGGCCGCCGGCCGGGTGCACCGCCGCTGTGGCTGGTCGCGCAGTTCCCCGCGCCCCTGAGCCGGCCCTTCGGGCCGAGAAATCCAGCCCGTCCGGCGTTTGAGGACCGGGGGTCCGGGGGCAGAGCCCCTGGTTTCGGGAAGGGGCGGGCCGGGGCAGATTTGGCCTACGCCAGGAAGTCCCGGGCCAGGGACTCCGCTGCCTGCTCGAGGAGCGGGCCCGCCTGGGCCATGGAGCGGGCCGGGTCCGATTCCAGCGCGGAGAGAGGGTACGCGCGGGCGATGCCCGCCTGGAGAAGCGCCGAGGGCGGAAGCGCAAGGCGGCCGCAGACCGCGACGACGGTCAGGCCGCGGGCGCGGGCCGCCGCGGCCACGCCCGCCGGGGCCTTGCCGTGCAGCGTCTGCTCGTCCAGCGACCCCTCGCCGGTGATCACGAACGTGGCCCGCTCCAGCGCAGGCCCGAACCCGAGCACGTCGAGCATGACGTCGATGCCGGGCCGGAACGTCGCCCCCAGCCCGACCAGCGCCCCGTACCCGATGCCGCCCGCCGCGCCCGCGCCCGGCGCCAGCGCGTACTCGGCGGCCTTCGGGCCCACCGCCGCCTCCAGCACCTTCGCGTAGTGCGCCAGCGCCGCGTCCAGCGTGGCGACGTCCGCCTCGGTCGCGCCCTTCTGCGGGCCGTAGACGGCGGGCGCGCCCTTCGGGCCGGTCAGCGGGTTGTCGACGTCGCTGGCGAGCACGATCTCCGTGGTGGCCAGGCGCGGGTCGAGGCCGCTGAGGTCGGCGGTGGCGAGGCCGGCGAGCGGTCCGCCGCCGGGCGCGACCGGCTCCCCCGTACGGTCCAGGAAGCGCGCGCCGAGCGCCGCGAGCATCCCCGCGCCGCCGTCGTTCGTGGCGCTGCCGCCGACGCCGAAGACGATGGAGCGGGCGCCCGCGTCCAGCGCGGCGCGCAGCAGCTCCCCGGTGCCGTACGTGGTGGCCGTCAGCGGCGCGAAGACGCCCTCCGGGAGGTGCTGGAGCCCGGACGCCTCGGCCATCTCCACCACGGCCGTGCCGTCGGCGCTCAGCGCGAACGTGGCCTCGACGGGCTCCCCGACGGGCCCGGTGACCCGCGCCTCGTGCCGGGTGAAGCCGGCGGCCAGCGCCGCCGCGACCGTGCCGTCCCCGCCGTCCGCGACCGGGACGGCCGCCACGGAGAGGTCCGGTACCGCGCGCCGCAGCCCGGCCGTGACGTGCTCGGCGACCTCGACGGCCGTCAGCGAGCCCTTGAACTTGTCCGCGGCGATCAGCACGTGTGCCGCCGGTGCCTCTGTCGTTGCTGCGTCCACGTCCGCCACCCTGACTCCCCTTGCCGTCGAACTGCAGTCGCGCCGCTGTGACCCTATCCGGCGGTGGGCAGGGAGAACAGAGACGGCGATCACGTTTTCCACGAAGCGGATTTATTTTTCCACTTCACTACGGTCGTACGGTACCCCGCGTCCGGGCGCCGCGTCCCGGTTCGCCGCGTCCCGGTTCGGCGCGTTCGGGCCCGCGCGCACCCCCGCGTACTTCGGTACACCTGTACCCATGACGTCGCCGCAATGCAGTACGCCGCCCGGCCTCGCCGACCGGATCCACGGCGGCTGGCTCGGCCGGATCGCCGGGAACATGCTGGGCAAGCCCGTCGAGCACGGCCGCCTGTGGACCCGCGAGCGCATCGACCAGTACCTGCGCCGCACGGGCTCGCTGCCGCTCACCGACTACCTCCCCCCGCCGCCGACCGCCGAGGACGCCGAACAGCTGCGCCCCGAGTGGCGGAGCTGCGTACGCGGCCGGGTCGACGGCAGCTGCCGCGACGACGACATCGACTACTCCGTGCTGGTACTGGACCTGCTGGAGACCCACGGCACGGACTTCACCACCGAACAGCTCGGCACGCTCTGGCTGGCCCGGCTGCCGTACCTGCAGACCTTCACCGCCGAGCGGGCCGCGTACCGCAACCTCGCCACCGGCATCCAGCCCCCGCTCGCCGCCACCACCGACAATCCGTACCAGGAGTGGATCGGCGCGCTGATCAGGGCGGACGTGTACGGCTGGGTCTCCCCCGGCCGGCCCCGCCGGGCGGCCGCGCTGGCCCGCCGGGACGCGGTCCTCTCGCACACCGGCAATGGCGTGTACGGCGCGATGTGGGCGGCCGCGCTGATCGCGGCGGCCTTCGAGGCGAGCGGGCCGGGCGAGGCCGTGGAGGCGTCGCTGGCCCGCATCCCCGCGAACAGCAGGCTGGCACGTACGGTCCGGCACACCATGGCGCTGTACGAATCGGGCGTCGCCTGGGCGGACACGCTCGCCGAGATGGAGCGCGAGGTCGGGCATCTGCACTGGATCCACGTGGTCCCGAACGCCGCCGTGCTCACCGCCGGACTGCTCTACGGCGAGGGCGACTTCACCTCCACGATCGCGCTGACCGTACGCGGCGGCCTGGACACCGACTCGAACGGCGCGACGGCCGGCTCGGTGGCGGGCGTGCTGTGCGGCGCGGCGGCGATCCCGCCCCAGTGGACGGAGCCGCTGCACGACCGCCTGCGTACCGCCGTCTTCGGCTTCGACGGCATACGGATCAGCGAACTGGCGGAGCGTACCTGCCGGCTGGCGACCGGAGCGCCGGCCGAGTGACGGCATCAGCCGCCGCGGCGGGCGCTCAACTCGCCGGTTCCGTCTGGTGATACGTCTGGTGGGCGGTCCGGCCGTCCGACGTGGTGCTGAGGTGCTCCAGCACGTCCTCCAGCAGGTCCACGTCGCCGGTGCGCACCAGCGACCCGGTGTTCGGACCGGTGACGACATGGGGTGCGGCGCCGCCCGTCACGGCGAACGCCGCCGCCAGGCCGAATGCCGCATACGCCGGGCGTCTCATCGTGGGCTCCGTCCGTCGGTACGGGTGGGTCCCATGGTGCCAACAGCGCCTGCCGGGAAGGCGTTAGGCTCGCGGAGTGACCTTGGATTACGCCGCATACATCGCAAGTCTGCCCCGGGTTCTCGCGGGCGCCGGAACCATTTTCCGCGACGCCGCCGGGCACGTCCTGCTCGTCGAGCCCAACTACAAGGACACCTGGATCCTGCCCGGCGGGACGGTGGAGTCCGACCAGGGCGAGTCGCCGCGGCAGGCGGCCCGCCGGGAGACCGCCGAGGAGATCGGCCTGGACATCGAGCCGGGCGCGCTGCTGGCGGTCGACTGGGTACGCGGCCGGCAGCGCCCGCCGCTGGTGTCGTACCTCTTCGACGGCGGAGTGCTGGACGAGGACCAACTCGCCGCGATCCGCCTTCAGGAGGAGGAACTGCTCTCCTGGCGCCTGGTGGACCCGGCGGAGCTGGGCGGTTATGTGGACGGGCCGATGGCGCTGCGGCTGGGCGCCGCGCTGGACGCGCTGGCGGACGGCCGCGGGCCGGCCGAGCTGGAGGACGGCGTACCGCCGCGGCGCCCGGCGTAGCCCGCGGCCGCCGTCACGCGGCCGCCGTCACCTCCCGCTCGAAGTCCAGCAGGTGACGCTTGCGGTCCAGGCCGCCGCCGTAGCCGGTCAGGCCGCCGCCCGCACCGACGACGCGGTGGCAGGGCACGATGATCCCGATCGGGTTCTTGCCGTTGGCCAGCCCCACCGCGCGGGCGGCCGACGGCTTGCCGAGCCGGCCGGCCAGTTCCCCGTACGAGAGCGTCTCGCCGTACGGGATCTCGCACAGCGCCGCCCACACGCGCCGCTGGAACGGCGTCCCGTCGAGGCGGAGCGGCAGGTCGAAGGCGGTCAGCTCGCCGGCGAAGTACGCCCGCAGCTGCCGGATCGCGCCGGCGAACGGCTCGGCCGCCGGCTCCTCCGGGTGCCCGAAGGTCTCCTGTGGCGGCCGGTGCCGCTGGTCGGTCATGTACAGGCCGGTGAGCGCGCCGTCCCGGGCGACCAGGGTGAGCGGCCCCACAGGCGTGCCGTCCATGACGGTGTACGTACGAACAGTCATTACTGGTCCCCCAGTTGTCAGTGGCTCTCAGTTGTCAGTGGCCCTCAGCCGGCGGGCAGGTGGTTGATCGGGTGGTCGTCGGTGGCCCAGAGGTACTGGACCGCATACGCGCGCCAGGGGCGCCAGGCGGCTGCCCGGCCGAGCAGCGCGGCCGGCGTGCCGGGCAGCCCCAGGCCCTGCGCCGCGCGGCGCACGCCGAGGTCGGTGGCGGTGAACGCGTCGGGATCGCCGAGCGCCCGCATCGCGATGCACTCGACCGTCCAGGGCCCGAAGCCGGGCAGCGCGGCCAGGCGGGCGCGGGCCTCCTCGCGGTCGCTGCCGGGCCCGAGTTGCAGCTCCCCGTCGGCCAGCGCGGCGACCAGTCCGGTGAGCGTGGCGCGCCGGGTGCGCGGCATCGCGAGGATCTCCGGATCCAGCTCCGCCAGCGCGGCCACGCTCGGGAAGAGGTGGGTGAGGCCGCCCTCGGGGTCCTCGATCCGCTCCCCGTACGCGGCGGCCAGCCGCCCCGCGTGCGTACGCGCCGCCGCCGTCGACACCTGCTGCCCGATCACCGCCCGTACCGCGAACTCGTCGGCGTCCACGGTCCGCGGCACCCGCCGCCCCGGCGCCTTGGCGATCAGCGGCGCCAGTACCGGGTCGTCCGCCAGCAGCGCGTCCACCGCCTCGGGGTCGGCGTCCAGGTCGAGCATCCGGCGGCAGCGGGCGATGGCCCCGGCCAGGTCGCGCAGGTCGGTCAGGGAGAGCCGGCAGTCGATGTGTCCGGGGCGCGGGGTGAGCGCCACGATGCCGTGTCCGTACGGAAGGCGCAGGGTGCGGCGGTACGCGCCGTCCCGCCACTCCTCCACGCCGGGGACGGCGGTGGCGGCGAGGTGCCCGAAGAGGTTGTCGGGGCACAGCGGCTTACGGAAGGGGAGGCGGAGGGCGAGGGTGGTGAGCGCCTGGGAGTCCGGTGCCCCGGGCTGCGGGCCCGGCACGGCGGCCGGGCGCGCGGGCCGTACCCGCTGCCGCAGCTCGCTCGGTGACAGCGCGAAGACCTCCCGCACGGTGTCGTTGAAGGTCCGGATGGAGGCGAACCCGGCGGCGAAGGCGATCTCCGCCATCGGCAGCGCGCTGGTCTCGATGAGCAGCCGCGCGGTCTGGGCGCGCTGGGCCCGGGCGAGGGCGAGCGGCCCGGCGCCCAGCTCGGCCAGCAGCTGGCGCTCGACCTGCCGCGGGCTGTACCCGAGGCGCGCTGCCAGCCCCGGTACGCCGTCCCGGTCCACCACCCCGTCGCCGATCAGCCGCATGGCCCGCGCGACTGCGTCGGCCCGCTCGTTCCACTGCGGGGACCCGGGACTGGCATCGGGACGGCACCGCTTGCAGGCCCGGAAACCGGCCTGCTGCGCGGCGGCGGCACTGGGATAGAAGCGCATGTGGGCGGGTTTGGGAGGGACCACCGGGCAGCTCGGCCGGCAGTAGATCTTCGTCGTGGTGACGGCGGTGAAGAACCACCCGTCGAAACGGGCGTCCTTGGACTGCACGGCGCGTACGCACCGCTCGGTGTCGGTGTGCATGCCTCAAGGATTTCGCAGGCGACGCGAGGTGGCTGGCGAAAATCCGACATGGACGTGGGGCGGCCGACCGGTCCGCCGGGTTCGGCCGTGCGCGGTACGCCGAGGACGCCCCGGGCACCCCCGCTGCCGCATGATGGATATGGGTGATATCGGGACAGGACGGCTGAACATGACAGCGGACGGCACAGTGGACAGACCCGGAGCCCGGGAAGCCGGCTCCGGCGGATGGCCGGCGTCGCTCGACATCGCGGCGACCGCCGCGCTGCTCCTCGACGCCCGGGGGCGGGTGGAGAGCTGGCCGGAGACAGCCCGGCGGCTGCTGGGCCATTCCGCCGCCGAGGTCGTCGGGCGGCGCGCCGCCGATCTGCTCGCCCCGGACGACGCGGCGCGGCTGCCCGCACTGGCCGCGGAGTGCCGGGAGCACGGCAGCTGGTCGGGGCTGCTCTCGGCGCGTCGCGCGGACGGCGGCAGGGCCGGTATCCAGGTACAGGTGGTTCCGCCGGCCGAGGGCACGGGGTGGGAGCACTGGCTGGTCCTCGCGGCCGCGGCGCCGCCCCTGCACGGCTGGGAGATGAGCCGGGCGGCACTGGAGCGGATGGTGAGCCAGTCGCCCATCGGCATGGCCATCGTGGACACCGACCTGCGGTTCGTGTGGTCGAATCCGGCGCTGGAGCAGTACGGCGGCGGGCCCCCGGCCCAGCGCATCGGACGGCGGCTGGGCGAGGTCCAGCCGGGCCTGGACGCCGAGGCGCTGGAGACGCAGATGCGGCGGGTCCTGCGCACCGGCGAACCGCTGACCGGTTACGAGCATGTCGGACGAATACTGGCCGACCCGCAGCACGAACGTGCCATGTCGATGTCCTTCGTACGCCTGGACGACCTCGAAGGCCGCCCGATCGGCGTCTGTTACACCGTCGTCGACGTCACCGAGCGCTACCGCTCCCGGCATCAGCTCGCCCTGCTGGACCGGGCCAGCGAGTACATCGGCCGCACCCTCGACGTCATGCAGACCGCCCAGGACCTGGCGGACATCGCCGTGCCCGAGCTCGCCGACTTCGTCGTCGTGGACCTGCTGGACTCCGTGGTCAGGGGCGAGGAGCCGCAGCCGGGACCGGTCGCCGACGCGGACACCGTTCCGCTGCGCCGCGGCGGCCAGCAGTCGCTGCGCGAGGGCGTGCCGGAAGCGGTGGTACGGATCGGCGACCTGGCCACGTACCACGCGTGGTCGCCGCCCGTCCGCTGCCTGGCCGGCGGGCAGTCGTGGCGGGCCGAGCGCCTCGACCCGCTCGCCCCGGAGTGGGCGGCCGACATTCCCGGCGGGCGGCACAAGCACTTCATGGAGCTGGGGCTGCACTCCTCGCTGGTGGTGCCGGTCAGGGCGCGCGGCACGACCCTGGGCGTGGCCACCTTCTTCCGTATTCAGCACGACGAGCCCTTCGGCGCGGACGATCTGCGCCTGGCGGAGGAGTTCGTCGCCAGAGCCGCGGTGTGCATGGACAACGCCCGCCGCTACACCCGCGAGCGCGAGGCGGCGCTCTCCCTGCAGCGCAGCCTGCTGCCGCACAGCGTCCCCGAGCAGAACGCCGTCCGTGTGGCCTCCGCGTACCGGCCGGCCAACGAGCTGGGCGACGTCGGCGGCAACTGGTTCGATGTGATCCCGCTGTCCGGGGCCAGGGTGGCGCTGGTGGTGGGCGATGTGACGGGCCACGGCATCGACGCCGCCGCCACGATGGGCAGGCTGCGTACCGCCGTACAGACCCTGGCAGCGCTCGACCTGCGGCCCGAGGAGCTGCTGGCCCACCTCGACGACCTGGTGGACCGGGTGACGCGGGAGGGGAACGGCGGCAGGGCGGAGGCCGGGAACCCGGCGCTGGGCAGCAGCTGCCTCTACGCGGTGTACGACCCGGTCGCGCTGACCTGCACCATGGCCGGCGCGGGACATTCCGCGCCCGCCCTGATCACGCCCGACGGCACCGTCGCCCTTGCGGAACTGCCGGCGGGCCCGTGCCTCGGCGTCGACGGCCTGCCGTTCGAATCCGTGGAGCTCCGGGTCGCCGAGGGCAGCGTGCTCGCGCTGTACACCGCCGGGCTGACCTCCGGCGCCGCGCCGGGACCCGACGGACAGACCGGCACCGAGCAGCTGCTGGCCGCCCTCGCGGCGCCCGAGCGGTCGCTCGACGCGCTGTGCGCGCGGGTCATCGAGGAGCTGGTGCCGGCGCGGCCGCAGGACGACGTCACCCTGCTGCTGGCCAGGACGTGCGCCCTGGACGCCGCCCGGCACGCTTCGTGGGAGCTGCCCACCGATCCGGCGACCGTCGCCGAGGCGCGGGCCACCACCACGCGGCAGCTGGCGCGCTGGGGCCTCGACGAGCTGGCCTTCACCACGGAGCTGGTGGTCAGCGAGCTGGTCACCAACGCGATCCGGTACGGGGGCGGGCCCATCCGGCTGCGGCTGATCCTGGACCAGGTCCTGACCTGCGAGGTCTCCGACGGCAGCAGCACTTCGCCGTACCTGCGGCACCCGAACACGACCGACGAAGGCGGCCGCGGGCTCTTCCTGATCTCCCAGTTCACCGAGCGGTGGGGCACCCGCTACACCACCGAAGGCAAGGTCATCTGGACGGAACAGGCACTCACCCCGGGTGAGGGCGGGGCTGCACTCTGAGCCCCGGGCGCAACGGCGGTACAGGAAATGTCTTTGCGACATTCTATTGACAGGACATTTAAACAAGGGCCATCTTTCTGCCCACGGATGTCGACCCAGGGCAGGAGACGGCAATGAACGTCACGGACGGCGCATCGGCGCGCACCGCACCACCCCCTCTCGGCGGGGACACACCACAGCCGGTACGTCGCCGCCTGCGTGTCATCACCGTCATCGCGACCTTCGGCGGGCTCCTCTTCGGATACGACACGGGCGTCATCAACGGCGCCCTGCCGTACATGAAGGACGACCTCGGGCTCACCCCCTTCACGGAGGGCCTGGTCACCAGCTCGCTGCTGCTCGGCGCCGCACTCGGCGCGGTGGCCGGCGGCAAGCTCTCCGACGCCCGGGGGCGCCGCCGCAACATCCTCGTTCTCGCCGTGCTGTTCTTCTTCGGCGCTCTGGGCGCGTCCCTCGCGCCGAGCACCGAGGTCATGATCCTGGCGCGCTTCGTGCTCGGCCTCGCGGTCGGCGGCGCGTCCGTGGCCGTCCCCGTCTACCTGGCGGAAATCTCGCCCGCCGAGTGGCGCGGCGGGCTGGTCACCCGTAACGAACTCATGATCGTCAGCGGCCAGTTGCTCGCCTTCTCCTCCAACGCGGTCCTTGCCAACCTGGGCGGCGAGTCCAGCGGCATCTGGCGCTGGATGCTCGTCCTCGCGACCCTCCCCGCCGTCGTGCTGTGGTTCGGCATGCTGGTCATGCCGGAGAGCCCGCGCTGGCTGGCCGCGCAGGGCCGCTTCAACGACGCCTTCGAGGTGCTGAAGCAGGTCAGGTCCCAGCAGCGGGCCGAGGCCGAGCTGAGCGAGGTCTCGGCCCTCGCCGTCAGGGACGAGCAGGAGAAGATCGGCGGCTGGAAGGACCTGCGGGCCACGCCCTGGATCCGCCGCCTGATGTGGGTGGGCTTCGGCATCGCCGTCGTCCAGCAGATCACCGGCGTCAACACAATCATGTACTACGGCACCCAGATCCTCACCGACGCCGGGTTCGCCGCGGACAGCGCACTCACCGCGAACATCGCCAACGGCGTGATCTCGGTGCTCGCCACCTTCGTGGGCATCTGGCTGCTGGGCCGGATGAACCGCCGCCCGATGCTGATGGCCGGTCAGCTCGGCACGATCGCCGCGCTCCTGCTGATCGGCATCTTCTCCATGACGCTGCCCGCGGGCGACGCCCGCGCTTACGCGGTGCTCGCCATGACCGTCACCTTCCTCGCCTTCCAGCAGGGCGCGATCTCCCCGGTCACCTGGCTGATGCTCTCCGAGCTCTTCCCGATGCGAATGCGGGCGTTCGGCATGGGCGTCGCGGCCGTGGTCCTGTGGCTGACCAACTTCGCGATCGGCCTGGTCTTCCCCTCCATGGTCGCCGGACTCGGCGTCTCCGGCACGTTCTTCCTCTTCGTCGCCCTCGGCGTCCTCGCCCTCGCCTTCGTCAAGCGCTACGTGCCCGAGACGAAGGGCCGCACCCTGGAGGCCCTGGAGACGGAGCTGCAGGAGCGGTACTCGTAAGAGCCTGTGAGCCGTGGCCGGCCGTGCTCAATCACCTCGCGCGCGGCCCATCGCCGCCTCGAACGCCGCGTACGCCCGCTCGTCGAAGAGGACGAACCGCACCTCCTCCACGCTCGTCTCCACGCTCCGTACCGTCTCGACGGCGATCCGCGCCCCGTCCTCCAGCGGCCAGCCGTACACGCCCGTCGAGATCGCCGGAAACGCGACCGTCTGCGCGCCGAGACCGGCCGCCACCCCCAGGGACTCGCGGTAGCAGGAAGCGAGCAGTGCGGACCGGTCCTCCTCACGGGAGTACACCGGGCCCACCGTGTGCACGACCCAGCGGGCCGGCAGGTCGCCCGCCGTGGTCGCCACCGCCTGGCCGGTGGGCAGTCCGCGGCCGTACCGGGACGCGCGCAGCGCCCGGCACTCCTCCAGGATGCGCGGCCCGCCCCGC
>NZ_NHSG01000107.1:0-22295 GCF_020024005.1 Streptomyces purpurogeneiscleroticus | reverse complement strand
GGTGGTGGCGGTCTCAGTGGCCGCTGCGGTCGTGGTGGGGACAGCGGGAAGGATCTGGACGGGGCGGCCCGGCGTGCCGGAACGGCGCCGCCATTCCCTGGGATATCCGAGCGACACCTCCTGATGGGGCACCCCGTCCCACATCAGGAGCCGGGGAATGTGCAGATGGCCGTACACGACGGCGGTGGCGCGGAACCGGCGCGGCCAGTCCGCCGTCGCCTCCGTACCGCACCACAGCGCGAACTCCGGGTACCACAGGGGCCGCGTCGGTTCGCGGACGAGCGGGAAGTGATTGACGAGCACGGTGGGCAGCCCGTCCGGAAGGGCGGCCAGCCGCGCCTCGGTCGCCGCCAGCCGGGCCGCGCACCACGCCTCCCGTGTCGGATACGGGTCCGGATGCAGAAACAGCTCGTCGGTGCAGACCACCCCCGCCTCCTCGGCGGCGGCGAGCGCCGCCTCCTTGGTGTCCGCCCCCGGCGGGCGGAAGGTGTAGTCGTAGAGGAGGAAGAGCGGCGCGATGGCCACGGGCCCGCCCGCGCCCTCCCACACGGGATAGGGGTCCTCCGGGGTGACGACCCCCAACTCCCGGCAGATTCCGACCAGATGCTCGTAGCGGGCGACGCCGCGCAGCTGCACCGGATCCTTGGCAGGGGTCCACAGTTCGTGGTTGCCCGGCACCCAGACGACCTTGGCGAAGCGGCTGCTGAGCCGTTCGAGCGCCCAGCGGATGTCGGCGACGTACTCGCCGAGGTCCCCGGCGACCAGCAGCCAGTCGTCGGCCGACGCCGGTTCCAGCCGCTCGACGATGTCGCGGTTCTCCTTGTACCGGACGTGCAGGTCGCTGACGGCCACGACAGCGCCGCCGGCCCGGTCGTCCCGGGGCGGGCCGGCGACTCCGGCGGGAAGGGCGCGGATCTCGTAAGTCACGACTGAAGTAAAGACGGTGCGGGGCGGAGAGTGAAGGGTGACCGAGCGGTGTGCGCAACCGGACGGGCCGTGGTTTGCCCCATCCGAGGGGCGCGTGCGGAAGCGAGGGATGAGGTCCGGCCGGAAGGGGCACTCGTGGGCCATGCTTGTACTGCGACTTCTCGCCCGGCCCATGCTGGCCTCGACGTATGTCATCCAGGGCCTCCAGACCCTGCGCAATCCCGAACCCCTGGTCCCGATCGCCGAGCCGATCGCCAAGCCGATCGCCCAGCGCATTCCCTGGATGCCGGAACAGACCGAGCAGCTCGTCCGGATCAGTGGCGGCGTGCAGCTGGTGGCCGGCTCCCTGCTGTCGATCGGCCGCTTCCCGCGGATGTCCGCGCTGGCCATCGCGGCCACGCTGGTGCCCACAACCCTCGCCGGGCACCGGTTCTGGGAGGCCGAGGACGAAGGGACGCGCACCCAGGAGCGCATCCAGTTCCTCAAGAACCTCTCCATGCTCGGCGGGCTGCTCATCGCCTCGGCGGACACCCACGGCAAGCCGTCCCTCGCCTGGCAGGGCCGGCACGCGGCACACCAGGCCCGCCGCGAGGCGGCGCTACGCGCCCGCACGGCCCGCAGGACGCACAAGATCAGCAGCCGGCTGCCGGTCGGCTGACCACCGGGCCCCGCCCGGTCACCCGCTGCGGAGGAGGCCGGGCCCCGGCGGGCGTGCTGCGATGCCCCTGTGAAGGGACACGCCGGCGGCTGCGCCGTCACCTGGGGCCGGGCCGCGGCACGGTGGGCCGTACCGGCGGGCGTGGCCCAAGTGGCCGGTACCGTACGGGAGTTGGCGCGTACGCCTCTCCGTACGGCACAACGTACGGCGGTCCGGGTACTGGTCCGTACCGTGGTGGTCCCCGTGCTGGAACAGCTGGACCTGGATGCGGTGGTGGCCCGGGTCGATGTCGACGCCGTGGCGGCGCGGCTGGATCTCGACGCGGCGGCAGACCGCGTCGATGTGCGCAGGATCGCCGACCGGGTCGACATCGACGCGATAGTGGCCAGGATCGACCTGGTCGCACTCACCGAGCAGGTGCTCCGGGAGATCGATCTCGGCCGGATCGTACGGGAGACCGGCGGCGGGATGGCCGAGGAAACCGTCGACGCGGTCCGCCTCCAGGCCATGCACGCCGACCGCCTGGTGAACCGGGCCGCTGACCGGCTGCTGCGCAGGGACGGCAGGGACCACGCGCCGCCGTGACCGGGCCCCGGCGGCAGGACGATCCGGTCCGGATGCAGGGACGGGCGGCGGGACTGGTGTCCCGTACCGTTGCCGCGCTGATCGACACCTTCGCCGTACTCGGCATCGGGCTCGCCGCGCTGCTGGCCGCCGGGGCCGTGCGCTTCATGGTCGCCGGGCCGCCGTTCGCGCTCCCGCACCTGCCGCCCCGGATCAGCACCGCGTGCGGTGCCGCCCTCGCGGTCGGCTATCTCGCGGGAGGCTGGCTGACGGCCGGCCGTACGGCCGGAGCCCGGCTGATGGGGCTGCGGGTGGCCGCGCGGTCGGGACGGCCGCTCGGGCCCGGCCGCGCGCTGTTGCGGGCGGCGCTGTGCGTGGCGTTCCCGTGGGGCCTGCTCTGGATACCGGTCAGCCGGCACGGCCGGTCGCTCCAGGATCTCGTGGTGGCCAGCGTCGTCGTCCACGACTGGCACGGGCGTACTTCACCCGTTCCGGGTGACGCGGCCCGGCGCGCGCGGCGGCTCAATGGGACGCCGGATCAGATCCGTAGGAGGCTGCGATGACCGATCTCGTCGTGCTCGGTTTCCCGGACAAGGAGAAGGCCGAGGCCGTCATGCGGCTCGGCAAGGAACTCTCCCGCCAGGAGCTGCTCGACCTGGAGGACGCCGCGCTGGCGTGGCGGACCCAGGACGGCAAGATCCGCGTGGAGCAGACGTACCACACCACCGCCGCGGGGGCGGCCGGCGGCGCCCTGTGGGGAACGCTGTTGGGAACGCTGTTTCTGATGCCGGTCTTCGGCGCGGCCGTCGGCGCCGCCTCGGGCGCGGCCGTCGGCAAGCTCACCGACGTCGGGATAAACGACGCATTCATCAAGGAAGTGGCCCGCACGCTGGAACCCGGGCGCGCCGCGGTGTTCGCCCTCGTACGGCGGTCCACGCCGGACCGGGTGCGGGAGGCGCTGCGCCCGTTCAACCCCACCGTCCTCCGTACCTCGCTCACCAAGGACCGCGAGGAGGAATTGATCTCCGCCCTCCAGGGGACCTGACCGACCCGGCAAAGGCACCGGGCGGCACCCGGCGTGTGGAGGAACGCGACCCGGCCCCCGGAGTGAGATGTGTCCGCACGGGCTGCCGTGCGCACGAAGAGACGGCACACTCGTCGGACACATCCGCTCCAACAGCGACGCGGAGTCGTCCGCCTGGCACCGTCGAGGGCGGCTCCAGGAGCGCCACCGGGAAGCGAGGGGCCGGCGATGGGCGAGTCCCCGGGCGCACGCCTCGTTCCCCGGCCCCGCCTGGTGGAGCGGCTCTCCGCCGGCGTACTCGGCCCGCTGACCGTGGTGATCGCCCCGCCGGGAGCCGGCAAGTCGGTGCTTCTGACGCAGTGGGCGCACGCGGGTGCCGCACCGGGCCCGGTGGCCTGGGTGACGTGTGACGACGCGCCGGAGCCGCCCGGCCTCTTCTGGGCGCGGGTGACACGGGCGTTGGGGACGGCGGGCGTTGCCGTACCGGACGAGGACGCGGTACTGGACGGAGAACGGCCCGGCCCGCTGGGCGACGCCCGTACAACGGCCGCCCGGCTGACCGAGGCGCTGACGGCCCGGCGCGGGCCGGTGGTGCTGGTGCTGGACGGTTTCCGGGCCGGGGCCGGCACGCCGTGCGCCGCCGGGATGTCGTACCTGCTCGCGCACGCCGGCCGGGCGCTGCGGCTGGTGGTGGCGGCGCGCGGGGACCCGCCGCTGCACCTCCACCGGCACCGCCTCGCCGGCGACCTCACCGAACTCCGCACCGCTGCGCTGGCCTTCGACGACCGGGAGACGGCGGCGCTGCTCGCGCTCCACGGCATGACACTCCCCCGCCGCGCCGTGACGTCGCTGCGCGAGCACACGGAGGGCTGGGCCGCGGGGCTGCGGCTCGCCGCCCTGGCCCTGGCGCGGCGGCCCGATCCGGAGCGGTACGCGACGCGGTTCAGTGGCGCGGACGACGCGGTCGTCGGCTACCTCGTCGAGGAGTTACTGGAGGGGCAGTCGGCCGAAGTGCGCAACCTGCTGCTGACGACGAGCATCCTGGACCGGGTGAACGCGGCACTGGCCGCCGCGGTGGCGGGCGACCGGGCGGGCCGACACTTCACCGCGGTGGCCGGCGAGCACGCGTCCCTGGAGGCGTGCGGGCAGGGCTGGTACCGGTACCACCGCATGACCGGCGAGGCGCTGCGCCGCCGGCTGCTCGACGAGCACCCGGGGCGGACCGCCGAACTGCACCGCCGGGCAGCGGCCTGGCTGAGCGACAACGGCCCGCTTCCCGAGGCGGTGCACCACGCACTCGCCGCGGACGACCGTCCGTACGCGCACCGCCTGATCGTCCACCACCTGGCGATAGGGCAGGTACTGGGCCTGACGCCCACTCAACTCCCGCACGCCGCAGCCGGAAGTGCGTCATGCGGTGCCGACGGCACCCCCGAGACCGCACTCGTCGCCGCGGCAAGCGCGTTGTCGCACGGAGACATGACGGCCTGCGCCACCGCCCTGACGCAAGCGGAGCGCCTGCTCGCCGGTACGGAAACGCCCGCCGACCACGCCCTCCGGGCCCGGCTCGCCCTCACGCACGCGGTGATCCGTACACAACTCGAGCGCACCCGGGACCCCGGGGCGGCGCCGGCCGCGGCGGCCGAGGCACAGCGCCTCTTCGCGCTCCTCCCCCGCGAGGCCCAGGCGGACCGCCCCGAACTGCGTGCCCTGATCCAGCTGGTCCGCGGCGGTGCCGAGCTGCGGCGCGGCCGGCTGACGGCGGCGGAGAGCGCACTGACGACAGGGCTCAGGGCGGCCGGTACCGCGGGAAGCGGGGCGCTCCGCCGGGACTGCCTCGTCGAACTCGCCTTCCTGGAAGCGCTCCGCGGGCGGTTCCGGGCCGCCGCCGAACTCGCCGCGACCGCGCAACGGCCCCCGCTGCCCGCGTCCGGCCCCGGGGACCCCTCGCACGCCACGCTCCAGATGGTCCGCGCCTGGACCGGCCCGCCCCGCAACGGGGCGTCCCCGGCCCACAACAGGGCGCTCCCGGCCGGCAAGGGAACGCCCCCGGCCGGTGACGACGGCACCGCCCGGCAGCCGGTCGTGGCACTCAGCAGACGTGAGCTGGACGTACTGGCCCAGCTGGCGCGCACGATGGCGACGGACGAGATCGCCGCCGAACTCCAGCTCTCGGTCAACACCGTCAAGACGCACCTGAAGAGCGTCTACCGCAAGCTGTCCGTGAGCCGCCGGACCGCCGCCGTCCGCCGCGCCCGCGAACTGGGACTTCTCCCCCACCTGACGTGACACGGAACGTGCCGCGTACAACGACGGGGCGGGCCGGAAGACCGGCCCGCCCCTCCGCATCGGCGGTCGCGTCAGCGGGTGTAACGCATGAGAGTGCGGACCATGTGGCAGGTGGTGTCGGACGGGCGGTGGATGCCGACGAGCGCGGCGGTGTCACGGATGAGTCGGTTCGGCGCGCGGTCCGGCGTGTGCACACCGGAGTCGAGCAGGGCGATGGCCAGGCGCATGGCCTTGAGCCGGCGGTTGTGAGCGATGTACCACTCGCGCGGCCGGCCTGCAGGCAGCGGCTTCTTCGCGAGCGGGGCGTACGGCAGGTCGAACAGCGGGCGCGTCGAAGACATTGCGGCAGCCGTCACAGGGTCCCTCCTGTCGTGGTCGAGAGCCCCGGACCCCCCGTGAGCTCCCTCGAACACTGCTTCTATTTTAGTCGATTTCAGCCAGCTCCAACACCCCTCCAGAGCGCTCTTTTTCGCAGGTCAGCGCCACAATGCGCCCCTCCCGAGGCACAGTTCGCGACACCTCTGACGGCAAACCGACCCACCCAGACCCGACTGAAAGGTTTCAACGCAAAAATCCGCACCACCTATTGACTCCAGCGACCCTCCCCTCCATGGTTTGAGTCGTTTCAAACATGCGAGGGGCGAAGGAGTCCAGGTGACATCCGTGCAGGGCACGAGCACGCAGTCCGGCGCCGACGGGGCGGCCGGGGACGGCGCCGTCTCGCGGCAGCAGTGGAAGTGGACCGGGCTGGCCGGCATGGCGTCCTATCTCGACGCCGGGTCGATCGTCGCGCTCAGCTCCGGTCTCGCCCTCTTCCAGGACCGCTTCGGGCTCTCCGAGAGCGGTCTCGGCGCGCTGACGGCCATCGGCCCCAACGCCATCGGCGCGGCGATCGGCGCCTTCATCGGCGGCCGGCTGGGCGACAAGCTCGGCCGCAAGCGCATCTACCAGTACGACCTGCTCGTGTACGCGGCGGCCATCCTGCTCATCGCCTTCGCGGTCAACCCGCTGATGCTGTTCACCGGCACCTTCATCGTGGGCCTGGCCGTCGGCGCGGACGTGCCGACCTCACTCGCGCTGGTCGGCGAGTTCTCCCCGGCCAAGGCGCGCGGCAAGCTGCTCGGCATGACCCAGGTGACCTGGAGCCTCGGCCCGGTGGTCGTACTGCTGCTCGCCTGGGCCCTCTCGGACCTCGGCCTGCTCGGCATCCGCATCGTCTTCCTGCACCTGTTCGTGGTGTCACTCGTGACGTACGCGCTGCGCCGCGGCATGGTCGAGTCGGCAGTCTGGCGGAGCGCGGCGAAGGGCGGCGCGGCGGCCCGCCCCAAGGTCCGCGAGCTGCTGCGCGGCGCGCATCTGCGGGCGCTGCTGTTCACCGGCGGCATCTACCTCTTCTGGAACCTCGCGGCCGGCACGAACGGCATCTTCACCCCGTACATGGTCCAGAGCCTGGGCGCGGGCAGCCAGGCCACCAGCGTCGCCCTGTCCTGCGCCAGCTTCGCGCTGGTGATCGTCGGTACGGTCGCGGTCTACATGCGCTACGCCGACCGCGGCCACCGCTACCGCAAGGTGATGTGGATCGTCGGCTCGGTGATGCAGGTCTGTGCGTACGGCGTCTTCCTCTTCCTGCCCTTCACCCTCCCCGTCATCGTCTTCAACGTGGTGCTCTTCGGCGTCGGGCAGGCCATGGCGGGCGAGGCCGTCTACAAGACCATCAGCCAGGAGGTCTTCCCGACGATGCTGCGCGGCACCGCGCAGGGCATCACCTTCGGCACGTCCCGCGTCGTCCTCGGCGTCTGGTCGTTCTTCGTCCCCGCGCTGGCGAGCACCGGCATCGCGCCGGTTGCCGCCTTCCTCACCGCCTCGCTCCTCCTCTGCGGCGTCATCGGCCTGTTCATGCCCAACACGGCGGGCAAGCCCCTGGAGCAGGTGGAGGCCGAGCGGGCCGCGAGCCGATTGGATGGTACCAATTCTCTACAGTGAGCAGCATCGGTCAGGATAGTGGCGTGCTACCTTCCTATTGGTTGGTACCTATCGTGGTACCCAGTGGACTCCCATGGGGAAGGTGAAGCGTGGCCCGACAGGCCAAGCACGAGGAGCTGCGGGTGGCGCTGCAGGAGGAGATGGCCGGTGCTCCCCCGCATACCCCGTTGCCCACGGAGCGGGAGATCGCCACGCAGCACGGGGTCTCGCGCAATACCGTGCGGCAGGCGCTGGACGCTCTGGAGGCGGCGGGGAGTGTGTACCGGGTGCAGGGTGCGGGGACGTTCGTCGCCCCGCCCGTCGTTTCGAAGTCGCTCACGCTCACCTCGTTCTCCGAGGACATGGCCGAGCGGAACCTCGAACCGGCCTCGCGGTTGCTGGCCGCCGGGACGGTGCGGGCCGGCCGGCAGCTCGCCGAGCGGCTCGGTGTCGCGCCGGACTCCGATGTCGTGCGCGTCTCCCGGCTGCGGCTCGCCGACGGCTCCCCCATGTGCCTGGAGAACGTGCACTTCCCGGCCGACCGTGTCCCCGGGCTCGTCGAGGAGGACCTGACGGGTTCGCTCTACGCGCTGCTCAACGAGCGGTACGGGCTGGACATCCGCTCGGCCGACCAGATCATCCGGGCCGTCGACCTCGACGACACGGAGTCGGCCCTGCTCGGCGTGCCCCTCGGCAGTTCGGGGCTGCGGGTGCAGCGGGTCGGCCTGGACCGCCGCGACACCCCGGTCGAGGCGACGACCACGATCTACCGCGCCGACCGCTACGACATCCGCTTCACCGTCCGCAGGGCGCAGTCATGACGGCCGCTCGGGAGCCGCGCACGCTGCTCGGCGTCGATGTGGGCGGGACGAAGATCGCTGCCGGTGTCGTGTCGGCGGACGGTGCGCTGACGGCCACGCTTGTCCGGCCCACTCCCGCGGCGCAGGGCCGCACCGCGGTGCTCGACGCCATTGCGGCGACCGTCCGCGAACTGCCCGGGTGGGACGGCGCGGAGGGGCTGGGCATCGGTACCGGCGGGGTCGTCGACCGGGACCGGGGCGTGGTGCGCTCGGCCAACGCGCTGCTCCCCGGCTGGGCGGGCACCCGCCTGAACGAGGAGCTGAGCGCCCGCCTCGGGCTGCCGGTGGCCGCCGACAACGATGCGAACGTCTTCGCGCTGGCCGAGCAGACCTATGGCGCCGGTGCGGGCTGCGCGTCCGCGCTGTACGTGAGTGTGGGCACCGGCATCGGCGGTGGGCTGGTCACCGGCGGGCGGTTGCTGCGCGGTGCGCACTGGACGGCGGGCGAGTTCGGCCATATCGCGGTGCCGGAGGCCGCCGGGCGGCCGTGCAACTGCGGCCGCAAGGGACATCTGGAGGCCGTCGCTTCCGGGCCCGCGATCACCGCGCGGTTCCGCGAGCTGGCCGGGGACGCGGACGTGTACGACCTGCGGACGGTCGCGGCGTTGGCTGACTCCGATACCAGCGCGGAGGCCGCCCGGACCGCCCTCGCCGAGGGCGCCGGTGCGTTGGGCCGCGCGCTGGCCGGACTGGTCAACACCATGGACCCCGAACGGGTCGTCATCGGCGGTGGCGTCGCTTCCATCGGCGCCCCGTTCTGGGCTCCGCTGACCGAGACGTTCGCCGCCGAACTGCTGCCCGGGCCCGCCGGGGTACGGCCCGTGCCCGCCGCGCTCGGGCCCCGCGCCGCGGTGATCGGTGCCGCGGCGCTGCTATGGGAGCACCGCGCAGCCGACGACACGAAGGACGAGGACAGGGCGTGACCGAAACCACTGGCCCGAGCCGGACCACGATGCCCGCCGACCGTGTCCGTACGCTGCTCAACGGGCTGCGCGGCCGACTGGTCGTCTCCTGCCAGGCGCCGCCCGGAGACCCGCTGCGGGCCCCGGAGCACATCGCCGCGATGGCCGCCTCGGTGACCGCGGGGGCGCCGGTCGCGGGGGTACGCGTGCAGGGCGTGGACGACATCCGTGCCGTACGGGCCGTGGTCGGCCTGCCGGTCATCGGGCTGTGGAAGGACGGTGCCGAAGGCGTCTACATCACACCGACTGCGGGGCACGCGCAGGCGGTCGCCAAGGCCGGGGCCGAGATCGTCGCCGTGGACGCGACCGGCCGCCCGCGCCCGGACGGCCGCCCACTGCGCGAGACGGTGGAAGCGGTGCATGGACTCGGTGCGCTGCTGATGGCCGATGTGTCCACGGTGGAGGAGGGTGTGGCGGCGGCCGCGCTCGGTGCCGATGTGGTTTCCACGACCCTGTCCGGTTACACGCCGTACAGCCGTCAGCAGCCGGGGCCCGACCTGGAGCTGGTTGCCGAGTTGGCCGGGCGACTGGACGTTCCCGTCTTCGCCGAGGGGCGGCTGCACACCCCGGAGCAGGCGGCAGCGGCGATCGAGGCGGGCGCGTGGGGTGTCGTCGTGGGTGGCGCGATCACCGCCCCGGCGGCCATAGCGACCCGCTTCGCCGCCGCCCTGCCACACTCCTGACGCACCGTCACCCCGAATACATCAGAGGTGCGGCAGCAAGGAATCCGGCGTGACCGGCAGCGCCCGGACCCGCACACCGGTCGCATGGTGCACCGCATTGGTAACCGCCGCCGCCGTGCCCACGATGCCGATCTCGCCGATGCCCTTGGAGCCCATCGGGTTCAGGTGCGGGTCCTGCTCCTCGATCCAGTGCACGTCGATGTCCGGCACGTCGGCGCAGACCGGGACGTGGTACATGGCCAGGTCGCGTTCCGCGTAGTCACCGAACTCGCGGTCCATGGTGCTGTGTTCCGTCAGGGCCATGCCGAGGCCCATCGTCATGCCGCCGAGGAACTGCGAGCGGGCGGTGCGCGGGTTCAGGATGCGGCCCGCGGCGAAGACGCCGAGGAGGCGCCGCACCCGGGTCTCGCCCGTCGCGGTGTCCACCTGTACCTCGGCGAACTGGGCGCCGTACGCGTGCCGGGCGTACTCCTTGCCGCTCTTGCTCTCCTCGGTGGTGTCGGCGGCGACCGTCAGGCCCGTCGCCGGTACTTCGCTGTGCTCCTCCAGCGCGCGCCGCAGTCCGTCGCACGCCTTGTGCACCGCCGAGCCCCACGAGGACGTGCCGGAGGAGCCGCCGGCCACCGGGGCCTCGGGCAGTTCGCTGCAGCCCACGCGGATGCGGACCCGGTCCATGGGCAGTCGGAGCGCGTCGGCGGCGATCTGAGCGAGGACGGTCCGGGCGCCGGTGCCGATGTCGGTGGCGTTCACGCGGACGTCGATCAGCCCGTCGGCGCGGGCGTGCGCCTCGGCGTGGCACGGGGCGACCATCACCGGGTACGTCGAGGCGGCCACGCCGGTGCCGAGCAGCAGCCGGCCGTCGCGGCGCGCCGCGGGGCGCGGGTCGCGGTCCTGCCAGCCGAAGCGGCGGGCGCCCTCGCGCAGGCACTCCACGAGGTGCCGGCTGCTGTACGGGCGGCCGGAGTCCGGCTCGCGGTCGGGCTCGTTGCGTACGCGCAGTTCGATGGGGTCCAGGCCGCAGGCGAGGGCGAGTTCGTCCATGGCCGATTCGAGCGCGTACATGCCGGGGCATTCGCCGGGCGCGCGCATCCAGGAGGGGGTGGGCACGTCGAGCCGGGCGACCCGGTGGGTGCTGCGGCTGACCGGAGAGACGTACATCGTCCGGCTGGGCGCCGCGGCCTGCTCGACGAACTCCTGGACCGTGGAGGACTGGGTGGTGATCTCGTGCGCGAGGGCCTGGATGCGGCCGTCGCGGTCGGCTCCGATGCGCAGGTGCTGGATCGTCGGGGCGCGGTGGCCGGTGACGGCGGGCAGCTGCTGGCGTGCGAAGGCGAGGGTGACCGGGCGGCCGGTGACGCGCGCTGCCATGGCGGCGAGTACCACGTGGGGGCGGGGCGTGCCCTTGGAGCCGAAGCCGCCGCCGACGTGCTCGCTGGTGACGAGCACCTGGTCCGGGCCGAGTGCGAAGAGCTGGGCCAGCATCTGCTGGACGGTCGAGGAGCCCTGGCTGGAGTCGTGCAGGCACAGCTTCCGCTCGCCCTCCCACCAGGCGGTGGCGGCGTGCGGCTCCATCGGGTGGTTGTGCAGCGGCGGGGTTTCGTAGACGGCGTCGTGCTGTACGGGGGCCTCGGCGTAGGCCGCGTCGAAGTCGCCGCGCACACGGTCGGCGGGGTGGCCGCCGTTGGCGGTCTCGGGCGCGTAGATGCCCGGGTGCTCGGCGGTGAGGAGGACGTCGTGCGGCTCGGAGGTGTAGTCCAGGCGTACCGCGGTCGCGGCGGCGCGGGCCGCTTCCAGGGAGGTGGCGACCGCGAGCGCGACGATCTGGCCGCGGTGTGCCACGTGCCGGGACTGCAGGACGGCGAGGGTGGGGTCGTCGCCCTCGGCGAGCCGGGGTGCGTTCTCGTGGGTGAGCACGGTGACGACGGCGGGGTCGGCGAGCGCGGCACCGGTGTCGACGGCGGTGATCTCGCCGCGGGCGATGGTGGCGGGCACCGCCCAGGCGTACAGGCCGTCGGGGCGTGCGTGGTCGGCGGCGTACCGCGCGGTGCCGGTCACCTTCTCGCGGCTCTCCAGCCGTGCGGTGTCCGCGCCCAGGGTCCGGGGCAAGGTTGTCATCGCGCACCCTCCGCGTGCGTGCCCGCGAGGTCCGTCAGCAGCGCGACGGCCAGCCCGCGGGCCAGGGGGATCTTGTAGCCGTTGTCGCGCAGCGGCTCGGCGGCCGCCAGTTCCTCGTCCACGGCCCGGCCGAAGGACTCCTCGGTGGCGGGCCGGCCGAGCAGCGCCGCCTCGGCGGCGCGGGCGCGCCACGGCTTGGCCGCGAGCGCGCCGAACGCGAGCCGTACGTGCGCGACGTTGCCGTCGCTCACCTTCAGGTCGGCGGCGGCCGAGGCGAGTGCGAAGGCGTACGAGGCGCGTTCCCGGGCCTTGCGGTACGCCGAGCGGGCGCCGGGCACCGGCGGCGGCAGCTCCACGGCGGTGATCAGCTCGCCGTGCCGCAGGACGGTGTCCTGGTCGGGGGTGTCGCCCGGCAGCCGGTGCAGTTCGGCCACCGGCAGCGTCCGCTCGCCGTCGGCGGAGACGCAGTGCACCTGCGCGTCGAGGGCCGTCAGGGCCACCGCCATGTCCGAGGGGTGGGTGGCCACGCAGTGCTGGGAGGCGCCGAGGACCGCCAGGTCGCGGTGGATACCACTGCGTGCGGGGCAGCCGGAGCCGGGCCGCCGCTTGTTGCACGGCTTGCCGATGTCCTGGAAGTACGTGCAGCGGGTGCGCTGCAGCAGGTTGCCGCCGATCGTGGCGAGGTTGCGCAGCTGGGGCGAGGCGCCGGCCAGCAGGGCCTGGGAGAGTGCCGGGTAGCGTTCGCGGGCGGCCGGGTGCACGGCGAGGGTGCTGTTGCGCACGGTGGCGCCCACCCGCAGTCCCCCGTCGGCGGTCTCGGTGATGTCGTCGAACGGCAGCCGGCTGACGTCGACCAGCATCTCGGGCACCTCGACGCCGAGCTTCATGAGGTCCACGAGGTTGGTGCCGCCGCCGAGGAAGGCCGCGCGCGGTGCGCGGGAGAGCAGGTCGACGGCGGTCGCGGGGTCGGTGGCCGTCTCGTAGCGGAAGGGTTTCACCGGGCCGCCTCCCGTACCGCTTCGACGATGTTCACATACGCGCCGCAACGGCAGATGTTGCCGCTCATCCGCTCCCGTACCTCGCCGCCGGTCAGCTCCACGGGGCCGTCCGGCGCGCCGTCGGGCGTCACCGCGCTGGGCCAGCCGGCCTGTGCCTCGGCGATCGCCCCGACGCCGGAGCAGATCTGGCCGGGCGTGCAGAAGCCGCACTGGAAGCCGTCGTGCGCGATGAACGCCTCCTGGAGCGGGTGCAGCGCATCCCTTTTCGCCAGGCCCTCGACGGTCGTGACCTCCGCACCATCGGCGGCCACCGCGAGCACCAGGCAGGAGTTGACGCGGTGGCCGTCGAGCAGGACCGTGCAGGCTCCGCACTGGCCGTGGTCGCAGCCCTTCTTGGCGCCGGTCAGCCGGACGTCCTCGCGGAGCAGGTCGAGCAGCGTGGTGCGGTTGTCGACGACTTGCGCCCGGCGTTCGCCGTTGATGTGCAGGGTCAGCGCGGTGGTGGTATCCGCGTCGCCCGTACCCTCCGTGCTTCTCATGGAGTCAGGGGTGCCCCTGAAGGCGAGCGGTGAAAACGGACCAGGCCGCTCCGCACCTCGTCCGGGCCAATGCCCGCCGCTCAGGCCACCCCGATGCGGGCCGCGGCGGCGTCCCAGGCGGCCCGGTCGCCGCGCGGCTCGTAACGGCGCAGCGGCTGGGTGGCGGCGACCAGGCGGCGCATCGCGGCGCGGTCGGGGACGAGGCCGTGGGCGCGGGCCTGGACGAGGACGTTGCCGAGCGCCGTGGCTTCGGCGGGGCCCGCGACGACGGGCAGTCCGGTGGCGTCGGCGGTGAGCCGGCAGAGCAGTTCGTTGCGGCTGCCGCCGCCGACCAGGTGGACGGTGCGGATCTCCCGCCCGGCGAGCGCGGCGGCCTGCCGCAGGGTGCGCCGGTGGGCCAGGGCCAGGCTCTCCAGGATGCAGCGGACGACGGCGCCCCGGCTCTCCGGGACACGCTGTCCGGTGCGGCGGCAGAAGCTCCGTATCCGTGCGGGCATGTCGCCGGGCGGCAGGAACTCGGGCGCGTCCGGGTCGACGAGCGCGCCGAACGGCTCCTCCCGCGCGGCCTCGGCCAGCAGGTCGGACAGGGCGGCGGGCGAGCCCTGCGCCGCCCAGGTGCGGCGGCACTCCTCCAGCAGCCACATGCCCATGATGTTGCGCAGGTAGCGCACCGTCCCGTCGATGCCGCGCTCGTTGGTGAAGTTGGCGGCCCGGGACTCCTCGGTGAGCACCGGCGCGTCCAGCTCCAGCCCGGCCAGCGACCAGGTGCCACAGGAGATGTACGCGAAGCCGGGCTCCGTGGCCGGCACGGCGGCGACCGCGGAGGCGGTGTCGTGGGAGGCGACGGTGGTCACCGGAGTCGCCGCGGCCAGTCCGGTGTACTCGGCGACGTGCGGCAGCAGCGTCCCGGCCGGTTCGCCGGGGCGGCGCAGCGGCGGCAGCAGGGCCGGGTCGATGCCGAGCCGGTCGAGCAGCGCGGCGGACCAGGCGCCGGTCCGGGCATCGAGCAGCCCCGTGGTGGAGGCGTTGGTCTCCTCCGCGCCGACCGCGCCGGTCAGCCAGTGCACGAGCAGGTCCGGGATCAGCAGCAGGGTGCGCGCGGCGGCCAGCTGCGCGCTGCCGCGGGCCGCTTCGAGCTGGTACACGGTGTTGAACGGCAGATGCTGCAGCCCGCTGACGGCATGCAGTTCCTCGGGCCCGGCCTTGGCCCACACCCGCTTGGCGGCGCCCTCCGTACGCCCGTCCCGGTAGTGGTACGGCTGGCCGAGCAGCGCGCCGTCGGCGTCCAGCAGCCCGTAGTCCACCGCCCAGGTGTCGACGCCGACGGACGCCACGCCGTCGGCCCTCGCAGCGGCGCGCAGTCCGTCCAGTACGCCCTGGTACAGCGCGAGCACGTCCCAGTGCAGCCCGTCGGGCAGCCGTACCGGGGTGTTGGGGAACCGGTGCGCCTCGGTGAGGCCGAGGCTGTCCGGGCCGACCCGGCCGAGGATCACGCGCCCGCTGGTGGCGCCGAGATCCACGGCGGCGAAGGAGAGGGTGCCGGTCACGTCGCCTCCGCGTCAGCGCAGGAACGCGGCGGCGACGCCGGCGTCGACGGGAATGTGCAGTCCGGTGGTGTGCGTGAGATCGCCGCCGGTGAGCGCGAACACCGCGTTCGCGACGTGTTCCGGCAGTACCTCGCGCTTGAGCAGGGTCCGCTGGGCGTAGAACTCGCCGAGCTTCTCCTCCTCGATCCCGTACGTCGCCGCGCGCTGCGCACCCCAGCCGCCCGCGAAGATGCCGGAGCCGCGCACCACTCCATCCGGGTTCACGCCGTTGACGCGGATGCCGTGCCCGCCCAGCTCGGCGGCGAGCAGCCGGACCTGGTGCGCCTGGTCGGCCTTGGTGGCGGAGTACGCGATGTTGTTCGGGCCCGCGAAGACGGCGTTCTTCGACGCGATGTAGACGATGTCGCCGCCCATCCCCTGCTGCGTCATCACACGGGCGGCCTCGCGGGAGACGAGGAAGGAGCCGCGGGCCATGATGTCGTGCTGGAGGTCCCAGTCCTTCGCGGTGGTCTCCAGCAACGGCTTGGAGATCGAGATACCCGCGTTGTTGACGACCAGGTCGACGCCCCCGAAGGCGAGCACAGCGGCCTGGAACGCGGCGGCTATCCGCCCCTCATCAGTGACATCGACCGGCACCGCGACGGCCTTGTCGGCGCCGCCCAGCTCCTCGGCCACCGCGGCCGCGCTCTCCGCGTTCAGATCGGCGACCACGACGCACGCGCCCTCGGCGGCCAGCCGGTGCGCGACGGCCTTACCGATGCCCGACCCTGCGCCGGTGACCAGCGCGATCCGAGTGGCCAGCGGCTTCGGCGCCGGCATCCGTCGCAGCTTGGCCTCCTCCAGCTCCCAGTACTCGATCCGGAACTTCTCCGCCTCCGCGATCGGCGCATACGTCGACACCGCCTCGGCGCCGCGCATCACATTGATCGCGTTGAGGTAGAACTCGCCCGCCACGCGCGCGGTCTGCTTGTCCTTGCCGTAGCTGAACATGCCGACGCCGGGGATCAGGACGATGGCCGGGTCGGCACCGCGCATCGGCGGGGAGTCGGGCCCGGCGTGCCGCTCGTAGTAGGCGCGGTACTCGCTCCGGTACTCCTCGTGCAGCTCCTTCAGCCGGGCGATCACCTCGTCCAGCGGGGCGGCCGGCGGCAGGTCGAGGACGAGCGGGCGGACCTTGGTACGCAGGAAGTGGTCGGGGCAGGAGGTACCGAGCGCGGCGAGCCGGGGGTGCTCGGCGCGGGCGAGGAAGTCGAGCACCGGCTCGGTGTCGGTGAAGTGACCGACCTGCGGTTTGTCCGTCGAGGCGAGCCCCCGGAGCACGGGCGCGAGCGCGGCGGCCCGCTCCCGCCGCACGTCCTCGGGCAGCGCTCCGAACCCGTCGACGACCGGCCCGAAGGGCTCCGCCTTTCCCTGCTCGACAAGAAACGTCTCCGCGGTACGAATCATCCACAGGGCATTGCGCTCGCACTCCTCGGAGGTGGCGCCCCACGCGGTGATGCCGTGGCCGCCGAGGATGACGCCGACCGCCTGCGGGTTGGCCTCCTTGATCGCGGCGATGTCCAGGCCGAGCTGGAAGCCGGGGCGCCGCCACGGCACCCAGGCGACCTTGTCGCCGAAGCACGCGGCGGTCAGCTTCTCGCCGTCGGCGGCGCAGGCCAGCGCGATACCGGAGTCGGGGTGCAGATGGTCGACGTGTGCCGCGTCCACCAGGCCGTGCATCGCGGTGTCGATCGACGGCGCGGCACCGCCCTTGCCGTGCAGGCAGTAGTCGAACGCGGCAACCATCTCGTCCTCGCGCTCCACGCCCGGGTACACCTCGGTCAACGCGCGCACCCGGTCCAGCCGGAGCACGGCCAGCCCGGCTTCGGTGAGCGTACCGAGGTCACCGCCGGAGCCCTTGACCCACATCAGCTCGGTGGGCCGCCCGGTGACGGGGTCGGTGGCAACACCCTTGGCGGAGGCGTTGCCACCGGCGTAGTTGGTGTTACGGGGGTCGGAGCCGAGGCGGTGGGAGCGTGCGAGGAGCGCGCTGACTTCAGCGTGCGTGGTCATGACGTGATCAGTCCTTCAGCAGGTGACGTACGGGGAGAGAAGGCGCCCCCTCAGGGGCGCGGGGCTGCGGTTCTATTTGCGGCTGCGCCGCGCGGGCGCGACCAGCCACAAACGGCCCGCAGTCGCCAACAAAAAGATCCCGGCAGCCGCCTAGGCGCCCCACCCGGCCTGCTGACCGCCAACCCGCTCAGCCACAATCCGCTCCTGCCAGCCGCAGGCCCCGTACGCCGCCATCGGATCGGGGTCCAACCCCATCTCCCCCCGCACCTCCGCGAGCAACGGCCGCACATCCGTGTTGTACGCGTCCATCAGGACCGCATTGGCCGCCAGCACGTCACCGCCGCGCTGCGCGGCATGCAGCGCCCCGCCGTCCACCAGCAGCCCCTTCGCCGTCGCCTCCTGCACGTTCATGACAGACCGGATGACAGCCGGGATCTTCGCCTCGATGTTGTGGCACTGGTCGAGCATGAAGTTGACCCCGTTCGCGGCCTCCAGCCCGCCGTTCTTGATGACTTCGTGCATGATCCGGAACAGCTGGAACGGATCGGCCGCACCGACCATCAGGTCGTCATCCGCATAGAAACGGGAGTTGAAGTCGAACGCGCCGAGCTTCTTCTCGCGCAGCAGGAACGCAACGATGAACTCGATGTTGGTGCCCGGCGCGTGGTGCCCGGTGTCCACGACGACCTTCGCCTTCGGGCCGAGCTTCAGGCAGTGCGCGTACGAGGTGCCCCAGTCCGGCACATCCGTGGTGTAGAAGGCCGGCTCGAAGAACTTGTACTCCAGCAGCAGCCGCTGGTCGTCCCCGAGCCGCTCGTACACCTCGGCCAGCGCCTCGGCCAGCCGGTCCTGGCGAGCGGCGATGTCGTCCTGGCCCGGGTAGTTGGTGCCGTCGGCGAACCACAGCTTCAGGTCCCGGGACCCGGTCGCGTCCATGATGTCGACGCAGGCGAGGAGATGGTCGGTGGCCTTGCGGCGGACGGCCGGGTCGGGGTGGGTGACGGACCCGAGCTTGTAGTCCTCGTCCTGGAAGGTGTTGGAGTTGATGGCGCCGAGCGTCAGCCCGCGCTCCGCCGCGTACTCGGCGAGCTTCCCGTAGTCCTCGACGGTGTCCCACGGGATGTGCAGCGACACCAGGGGGGCGACGCCGGTGAACTCGTGCACCTTCGCCGCGTCGTCCAGCTTCTCGTACGGGTCGCGGGGGACGCCGGGCTGCGCGAACACCTTGAAGCGGGTGCCGGAGTTTCCGTAACCCCAGGACGGTGTCTCGATCACCTGGGCCTTCAGGGCGGCCTTCACGGCGGACGGGTCGGGCGTGCTCGGCATCATTCACCTCGACTTGAATCGTTTCAGTGCTCGCTAAGCTAAGCCGCCATGAAAGGGAGCGTCAAGGGCGCGTACGCAAGTTACGGTCATACACAGCACCGCGCCCGGCAGGCGCATCGCCTGCCGGGCGCGGTGGGTGAAAAACGATTCACGGCTGCTGGCGGGCCTGCTTGCTCGCAGCCCGCGCCGCGTCCGTCTCGCTGGTCTGCCGGGCCGTGCTCAGCTTGCCGCCGGAGTTCTCCAGGTGCGCCCGGATGAACCACTGGAACAGCTCCAGGCTGCGCAGCTGCTCGATGAGCATGTCCTGGGTGATCGGGTCGGGCTCGTCGGTGGCGCGCACCGCCTGACGGTGGTCCTCGATGATGCCCGTGTACACCACGTCCAGCGCACCCAGGTGCTCGATCGACTCGGCCCGCCCGATCGCGTAGTCCTCCCAGGTGCGCTCGGCGACCATGACGCCGGGCGTACCGGCGGGCTCGCCGCCCAGCGTCGAGATGCGCTCGGCGGTGGTGTCGATCATGTCGCGTACGGCGTCGACCTGCGGGTCGAGCATTTCGTGCACGGCGATGAAGTGCGGGCCGACCACGTTCCAGTGGACGTGCTTGAGCGTGAGGGCGAGGTCGTTGAGCGCGTGCAGCCGCATCCGCAGCAGCTGGATGACCTCCGAACCCTCGGAGGTGCTCATGCCCGGAACCGTATAGCTGAGCTGCGAGTCGGCTTTCGAGGCCACGGCACTGTCTCCTTCGACGGTCTTCTGCCGGCCCGGCGGGTGCCGGACGTCCGGACCCGGCAGGCCGCCGGGCGTGCGCCACAGGGTTACCACCGCCCGCAACGCGGCAAACGCCCGCCTTTCCCGCGATGTACGGGCTTTCACCTGTTATGCCGCCACCGGTGACAGTGGGTGTCCGCCAGACGTGCCGGGCTCTCCTGGCGACGCTGGAGTGAAGGCGTGCCGGCCGAGGACGCGAGGTCAGCCTTCGACTCCGGTCGAGGAGTGCGGTGCGCCGACCGGCTTCGATTCCGGCGAACCGCGTTGGCGCAAATAGATGGAGAGGACGACCATGGAGGCGATGGCCAGCAGTTCGGACTGCCAGTTCTGCAGGGTACGGCTCCAGAATTCCGCGGAGAACAGGTAGTCGGACCAGCTGACCGGAGGCTGTCGGTCCTGCAGGCGCGTTTCGTTGTAGGCGGACGCCCCACTGATGGACTGGGCCAGCCAGGAGAGCACGAAGACGGCTCCCATCATCAATCCGAGCGACTGCGAGAAGACCCACTGCCGTACGCCGCCGATCGAAGCCCAGCGAGGTGAGGCGGCATGGGCGTAAGCAGCCATGCGCTGCTCCTTCTCCGTCCCCCGGCCTCTCCGGTCAACGCTTTTGGACTCGGGCGAACCACGCTGCACCAGCCACACCGTGAGGAAGATGTACAGGAAGAACTGGAGGTATTCCGATTGCCAGTTCTCCAGGACGTCGACGGCGAAGTCGGACGTGCTGACGTAGGTCCAGAAACCGACCGGCGCAAAATCCTGGGTCGTGAGCTGGTTGTTGTACTCGGCCTGTCCGGCGAAAGCCTGACCGATGAGGGCAGCCACGAAAGCGGCACCGAAGAAGATGCCCAGGCTGTTGTCCCGCAGGAACTTGCGGCGTGCGTTCATCGGTGCAGCACCCCCAGCGTCGCGAAATAGACGAGCCCCGTGGCAATGACCAGAACGCACAGCGTGAACAGCAAACGCATCGTCGTCACCCTCCCTTGACCGCGCAGTCGTACGGCTGACCGGGCCGAAGAGTGCAGTGGGCCGCAGTGACCTTCCAGCCGGTACGGAAACGGGCAAGGAAAAGGGTGTCTCCCGTGAGGACCACACGAGCCTGCCGTCCGTAGACGTCCACCTGCCGGACCCGATCGGCCAAGGCCGCCTGCTCCTCCAGTACTGCCCGAGGGCATCCGGTGCCGGACTCCTTGATCAGCTCCTCACGTGTGCCCGGAGCCAATGCGCCACAGGCCGCCACGCCATTCGTCGAACTGAGCGCTCGATGAAATCCGCGTGCGGCTTCCGATGCGGCCGAGCGACGTTCGTCCAGGCTCGCGCAACCGCCGGCCAGCGACATGACGATTACCGCGCATGCCCCGACGCGCCATCGTCTTGGCATCGACACCGTTGGCCTCCCTCCTCCCGGTGCTGACGAAGTAATGCGGGTGTGTGCCTTTGCAGTGGGCCGACTCGGGCTGCACCTCGAATGAAAACCTTCTGCAGACAGGAACAGGCTTACCGGCTGTACGGTCGCCTTGAAGAGCGATCCTCACCCTTCTCCGTTACCCACGCTGCGCCGAATGGCGCCTGGAGGCTCCGGAGGATCGAGCGCGTATGCGAGGCCGGTATCGAGGTCGGTTTCGTAACCGGTGTGGAAGGTGGCCTTGTAGGCGCGGTCGCCCAAGGTGTCGCGGGCCTGCCGCTCGCAGGACCGGCGGGCGGCGACGAATTCCGGGATGCCCGCCTGGGGCAGGCCGATGGTGTCCCAGGTGTGCTGGGCCAGCCCGAGCAGCCAGGCGGCACGCTCGCTCTGCCCGCCGGCGCCCGTGGCCACCGCGAGCACGTCCAGGGCCAAGGCGCACCCCAGGCTGTCGTGCAGCCGCCGCTTGACCTCCAGGGCCGCCCGCGCGTAGCGCAGCGCGGCCTCGGGCCGGTGGCAGGCCAGTTCGGCATGTGCGCGCATGACGTCGCCGTAGGCACGCATCCATTGCTCGCCGTGCCGCCCGCACTCGGTGCGCATTTCCTCCAGCATGGCGATGGCCTCCTCGGGACGGCCCTCGACGGTGAGCGCATTGCCTGCCAGCACCCGGGCCAGCAGCCTGGCGAGGGGCAGCGGTTCGAGGAGCGCACCGTTCTCCGGCGAGGTGGTGGCGAGCAGCTGTGCCGACAGGGAGAACACCCGCGGCCGGTCGCCGAGCATGGTCGCCGCAACCAGCAAGCACCCCCGGGCGGTAGTGGCCACGTGGTCGTCACCGAGCCGTTCGGCCTCGGCGACGCACTGGCCGGCCCAGGCAGCGCCGGCCGCGGCATCGCCCTGGCACAACAGGACCATGCTGCAGACCCACAGGGCCTTGTCGCGGGCGAAGCTGGGATCGACGCCGAGGACAAGGGCCCGTTCCAGGTAGTGCTGTCCCTCCTTGAGGTGTCCGCAGGGGTACCAGAAGAACCACAGCGCCCCGGCCAGATCCAGCGCAGTGAGCCCGTCCTGCTGGGCCAGGGTGTACTCCAGCGCGGCACGGAAGTTGGCGTGCTCACTGTTCGCCCGGTCATACCAGGCGTACTGGTCGGGCCCGATCCAGGCGGTGTCGCCACGGCGGGCCAGTGCCAGGTAGAAGTTCTGGTGGCGCCGGCGCAGCCGGTCCTCCTCGCCCAGGCGGCGCAGCCAGGCCGCACCGTACTCGCGGAGGGTGTCGAGCATGCGGTAGCGGTCTCCGCCCGCGGTCGGCGCCCAGATCACAATCGATTTTTCCGCCAGCGCGCTCAGCAGGCCGGGGATGTCCTCGTACGGAAGGTGCACACCCGCGCAGACCCGGCCGGCCGCCCCGGAGTCGAAGCTGCCGGCGAAGACGGACAGCCGGGCCCACAACAGCCGCTCGGCCGGGGTGCACAGTTCGTGGCTCCAGCCGATGGCGGTGCGCAGGGCCTGGTGCCATGGGGGTGCCTCGCTGCTCGTGGAGTCCGCGACGCTCGGACGCAGCCCAGCGGGAGAGGGGGGCCGGGAGCTGGCCGCGGCCCGTCTGCAGGAGCTGTCCGTTCGGGAG